>NZ_JBBFKU010000001.1:36329-147653 GCF_037481895.1 Tenuifilum sp. | reverse complement strand
ATTGCTTTCTCATTCCCAAATAGTGAATAACTTCAGTGAAAACGAGAGATTTAGTAAATTAGAGCGAATAATTGAGGAGTATAAATATAAATAGAATGATATCAAAATCGTTCATAAAATCTTCAGTTACCTACACCATTATTGGTGCGCTTCCTTTTGCTTCGAGCATTCTCCTGCTTCCATTTTACGGTAACAAAAATTTACTTAGTACTGACGATTTTGGTTTATTAGCCATTTTTATCATATTAAGCGAACTTGCCCGAATACTTTTTTCATTTTCCGCCGAAAGCTTTCTGGGTAATACATATATCCATTACCGAAACGACAAGAAGAACGAGAAAAAATTTTTAGGAACATCGTTTCTTTTTTTGATACTTTACGGATCCCTATTCACTTTCATTCTGAGCATTGCCGGTAATTTACTGTTTGGGTTATTTTACCCTGCAAAATCGATTGAATTTATGCCCTATGGGCTCATTTCTGTTATTACAGGTTTTTTCAATGGTGTTTTTAAAGCTTACACCAGCCACCTAATTTTCCGGGAAAAACCAAAGCCTTACTTTTGGTCCAATATTTTACATTTCACATTAATAATTGTGGTCTCTGTTGGGGGATTATACCTTTTCCCCCTATCGCTTGCCGGTCCCATTTGGGGTCGATTCACAGGCGCATTTGCCACTTTTATTTGGGCCACGGTTTTCTTTGTAAGACATGGGAACTTAAGCTGGGACCGCAACGTATTTAAACACCTTGTCAGGTATAGTGCACCTATTTACTTCCATAATATCCTGTACTGGATTATATCAAACATTGATAGGTATATTATTCTGGGTTTGCTAAACCAATCGTCAGTGGCTGTTTTCGATTTCGCTATAAAAATAACCTTAGCTATTGAATTTCTTCAGAATGGTCTATCTGCGGCAATTTTACCAAAAGTTTTTGAGCTTTGGAAGAATAAAAACAACGAATCCTCTGGTAGCATTGAGGTAAACAAGTATTTTCACGTTTTCACTCTCATCAACCTAATCTTAATACCGCTATATTTAATCCTAATCCCATACCTTGTTCCAGTAGTAGTAAATAACAGCGATTTATACCAATCGTTTCCGCTATTACCACTACTATTTGCTGGCATGGTAGCGAGAATTTGGTACTACGTACTTGTGGCTCCTGTTTACTACTTTCAGAAGACCACTATTCTCCCAAAAGTTTTTGTAGTAACTGCAGTTTTTCAAATTACTGCAACATATTTAATGGTAAATCTAAACGGTGTAAATGGAGCAGTTGTAGCTAATTTTATTACAAAGATTTTGCAGGTTTCACTTATGTTCTTTTTTGTCAAAGGGTTTTACCAATTTAGGGCAAATAAAGCCAAACTTCTATATTATCCATTAACCATAATTGTATTGCTAATTCTTGCTACACTTTTAGTTGGCCAATATAGTACGATTGTGGTTTACTCCTTGATTTTTATTTTTTCTGTAGCCTTTGCTTTCCACACTTATCGAAAAGAAATAAGCATCTCCTGGATTAAAGAGATGCTTACCAAATAAAGAAGTTATTGATAATTTTAGAATAAATCCACTGAGATATTCTGAATAAATGCAGTATAGGTGATTTCCCTACCAACCTTAGCTTCTGTTATAAGCATAAGTACTGGTAGTTCTTTACCGCTTTTAGTGAGAATGGTTATTTCCTTGCGTTGTCCAGTAATTTTTTCCTTATTGGGGTCAAGGTAGGCATCAAGGAATTCATCATTTTCGGCTGCATTATCGGGGAAAAGAATTCTTACACTTTGTCCAATCACCTGTTCGCGTTTAACCTCAAAAAGCTCTTCGGCTGCCTTGTTGAAGAACTGAACAATACCATCGTGGTCGGTGGTTATGATGGCGTCCAGAAAACCCTCCAGGGTTTTCTCGTTCCGTATTTTTACCTTTTCAATTTCTTTAAATTGGTTGCGCACCTCCTCCTTAGCCTCCCGTAGCTTTTTATTAAGCTCAACTTCATTCTGGCGCAATTGCTCTTCCTGTTTCTTAAGCTGTTCTGTTTGACGTTGAGTTTCGAACTCCATGTTTTTCTCACGGGTAATGTCGTTGGCAATTAGGACAACCTTTGCCACCTCTTCGTACATATCGTTAACAGCAGTAAAGGTACAACGGAACCAACGCTCATCGCCATTGCTAGTAAGCATTCGGAATTGTCCCTCATATGGAATTCCATGTATCACATCGTCCCATACGCGCTCAATATTCTTCCGTTCCGATGAAGGTACAAACTCAAAAATTGATTTTTCCTTAGCAGCATTAAGGTTATATGAAAGGGTGAGCAGGAACTTCTCATTAGCTTCGGTCAAATCGCCTGTAGGCGAGAATTCTGCTTTAATTGATGAACGGTTAAGTGCACTAATTTGCCCTTCGTAGTCAAGGCTCAACTTCTTTTGGTCAGTTGTGTCAATTCCAAGGAATAGGATCTTATCCACACCTCCGGCCTCATTTCGTACACAGGTGAATGTAGCAATTGTCCAAAGGTCGTTGCCATTGCGGGTAAGCAACTTCATATCTCCCTCAAAGTGTTTACCACCCTTGCTTAGTGTGCTCCAGATATCGTCGAACCACGTCCTATCCTTCTTGTTAATAAACATGGAGATATGCTTACCTTCAACCTCGCTGTTGGAGGAATACTCCAATTTCTGTAAAAACTTGGTGTTTGCATACAGCAATGTTCCATCCACATCGAAATCGGCACGAATCATGGTGTGGTTTACGGAGTTGGAGAAGCTGATAAACTTTGCCGACTGGCGGCTTGCCTCTTCCTGTGTGGCCTGGAGCTCTTCCATGTTCTGGCGCATCTGTTCCTCCTTAAGCGCTAACTCCTCGGCCTGCTCACGCGATTCCTTTAAAAGCTTTGCAGTTCGTATATTTATTTTAACAGTAGCAATAGTTGTTGCCACGCTCTCAGAAACCTTATCGATAAACTCCTCCTGGTACTTTTCAAATGGATTAAACGATGCTAGCTCTATGACACCATGAACCACATCGTTCATTTTAAGGGGGATAAGCATTAAAAATTTGGGATTAGCTTTACCAAGGCCACTTGTAATATTCAAATACCCATCAGGTACTTTTTTCAGGATGATTTTTTCCTTTTCCAGAGCACATGCCCCCACAAGACCATCGCCCCAGGGTATAACTCTATCGGCATACTTTCTACGCTCATAGGCGTAACAGGCGGTCATTCGGAAATGAATATCGGACTCATCGTCATCCTCTAAAAGGTAAAAGGCGGCCTGATTTGCCCCAACGTAATTTACTAAATTGCGGATAACCTGAAAGGTTAACTCCTCTATGTTATCGTTGTTCTGACGTAGAATTTCACCAAAGAGAGCCATACCCTCTGCGGCCCAGCGCCGCTGCTCGTCCTCCTTTTTTCTTTTCTCCTCTTCTAACCTGCTCTGGCGAATATCGTTTCGTAAGCTGACTATTGCCTTCCCTAGTGCATCGGTATCATCGGGGGTGTATTCGGCTTCAACATCACCTTCACGTAACTTTTCCACAAACCTGTAAAGCTTACGCTCCCTACTTATGTTCTCCTGTAAAGTGGTTTCAAAATCGTTTATTCTAACCGAAATTTTCTGGTAAACAAAAAAACCAACGGCGCCAAGAATGATAGGTAAAAAATCAAATATATAGAACAATGGTATAATGCGATGTAGGTCCAGAATGCCTCCTGGGGTTAATGCAAGGTCGTTGGTTAGCACACCTATAACATATGCAATGGCAAGAAATACAAGCCCTACGGTAAGTCCAAGGAGACTCCCTTGAACAATGTATTTCAATGAGTACTTAGATTTCATGTACGACTCAATTTTTGATGCTTAAAAATAAGCATTTTTTCAACTTATATGCAAATCTATTGATTCGAATTCAAATGAAATAATAATGTTATTATAAAAGAACTGGTTTATCAGCTTAATCGTGTTTTTACTCTTTGGATAATATGATTCGCAATATCCTGTAAAGGCAGTATGGTAGATGCTGCATCAAGTTTTACGGCCTCACGGGGCATGCCGTAAACCACGCACGATTTTTCGTCCTGTGCTATTGTGTAAGCACCAGCGTCCTTCATTTCAAGTAGTCCTTTTGCTCCATCGTCGCCCATGCCGGTCATAATTACACCTATTGCGTTTTGCCCAGCAAAACGAGCAACGCTTCGGAAAAGAACATCAACCGAGGGTCTATGCCTGTTAACCAGAGGGCCTTGAACCACCTCAACAAAGTATCGAGCACCACTTCGCTTTAAAAGCATATGGTAATTACCGGGTGCAATCAACGCTTGACCCGGCAGAACAGCATCGCCATTCTGTGCTTCCTTAACCGTGATCTTACAAATATCGTTTAGGCGATTGGCAAACGAGGTTGTAAATTTTTCGGGCATATGCTGAACAATAACAATTCCAGGGCAATCAACAGGCATTGCTTGTAAGAATGTTGCAATGGCCTCTGTTCCACCTGTAGAGGCTCCCACGGCAATAATTTTCTCGGTAGTTGTAAGGGGTGTAGATGAAACAACCTGTTTTGGGATAATAACATCGGCTGAAAGTTTTGGCTCAACAATAGGAGGTGTGAGAATTTTACGCCTTGCTATTCTACTGCGAGCGGCTGCTTTAATTGCATCGCAAATGATAACCTTTGACTCTTCGAGAAAAGCTTTGGTGTTAACCTGGGGTTTAGTGATCAATTCAACGGCTCCAAGTTCAAGGGCACGCATACCCATTTCAGTTGCCCTGCTTGTGAGGCTCGAAATTATTACAACCGGAATGGGGTGCTGTGTCATTATTTTACGAAGAAAGGTTAGCCCATCCATCCGGGGCATTTCAATATCGAGGGTTATTACGTCGGGGGTTACCTCAGCCATCTTACGGGCTGCAAAGTATGGGTCAGCAGCAGTTCCAATAACCTCCAGCTCAGAATCGGATGAGATGATCTCCATCAACGTTTGCCTCACTAATGCAGAATCGTCAACAATTAGCACTTTTATTCTATTCAGCATATCAGCCATTTACATCAACTTTAAAATTAAGGACAATAAAAATATTCTGCAATTTACTCGGTCTTTTTTGTACTAATACTTTTTACCTCGTTGGGGTTTAATGTCTTTTGAATAAACTTATGGCGAACCTCTCCTGTAGCGGTATTATATTCAATCTTTCTTCCCTGGTTACCACCTACACTTTTAGCTATTATTGGTATTCCGTGTTCAGCCAATAGTTCTAAGGCAATTGCAATGTTACGTTGACCGATATGGAAGTTGTCCAGATTTGTTTCAAGCACCTCGCCTCCCCCAAATACCTTGGCCTTAAGGTTTTCCTTTTTTGAGCCAAGTGAAACCATTCTTTCAATCAATCGCTCAATGGCAATGTTACCATACCTTGGGCTTGCAAGCCCCTGTCCATTCCACAATGGCAACATGTAATGGTTAATTCCACCTTGATTTAATACCGAATCGTAAAGGCATACTGCCACACATGAGCCCAGAATTGTGGTAACAACATGAGGCTCCTTATCGGCAAATAGCGATGCAGGGTATAGGTAATGTGACTTAAGGTGGTCCATCAACCGGCTTTAAAAAATTTCTGCATCCTGATCAAAAAACATCTCGTTAGCATCGGTTGCTAAATCGTCAACGTCAACATTGGGCTCGGGTATTGAAATAGTAAAACAAGCACCTTTCCCAAGTTCACTTTCTATTTCAATACTACCATTGAGCATATCAATAATGGCCTTGTTTACCGATAATCCTAATCCATGACCCCTGTTTAAGGAATTTATTCCAGTATCGAGCCTTTTAAACCTATCAAAGATTATTTTGTGGTTTTCCTTTGAGATACCAATACCATGATCCTTAACACAAATAGATAACTTGTTAACGCCTCTATTGGCAATTATCTCAATTACTCCACCCTCAAAGCTAAAGTTTACAGCATTGCTGAGCAAATTTGCTATGATCAGCTTCAGCTTTTCAGGGTCGGTTTTAAAAATTTTTGGATTAACCAAATTGGTGCTGCTGTTATAGGAATATTCAACCTTTAAGTTCTTCTTGCGTAGCTCATACTTAAACGATTCTATAACGCTTTCAAGCAGGTTGTTAACATCAACCTGCATGATCTCGGGTTGTATTTCGCCAGCCTCAATCTTGGCAGCCACAAAGATATTCCGGAGCTGAAAATCGAGGTTGAATGCCTCGGAGTGGATTAGAGCCACCATGGAGATAACCTTTTTCCAGTTCTCCTTATCAACTGAGAGTATTGCCTTGGAAAGTCCTATTATTGATGTAAATGGGTTAATAATCTCATTGGTGATGTTTGAAATAAAGTGCGATTTGAGGGCTTCGGACTCCTCTAGCTTCTTGTTTACTTGCTTTAGTTCGGCGTTTAGAACTTTCAGTTCATCAAGCGCTTTTTTATTGAGTTCAAACCTGCGCTGCAATTCAGCAAGTAGCTCATTATCGGTAAGTTCTTCAGGCTTTTTAGTCATAGCAGAATGTATTATACTTTCCTGTATATTGTTGGTTTAACCTGTTTAAGCGGAACATCCATATTTAGTATTGATTCTGAATGCCCAAGTATTAGGTAGCCATTGGGCTTAATACGTTGGCATAGCTTATTAATAACGGCTTCCTGTGTGTTCCTATCAAAGTAAATAAGTACGTTGCGGCAAAAAACAATATCAAATAAATCCTTTGTATCATAGCTGGAATCCATCAGGTTTAAACGTGCAAATGTTACCTTGGAGCGAACATGTGGTGCCATTTTGATGGTAGGGTTAGTTCTATCCTTGCTCCTTAGCATGTATTTCCGCTTAAGGGTTAACGGTACACCCTCAACCTTCTCCTCCTTATACACTGCATCTATCGCCGTTTGAAGAATTCTGGTTGAAATATCGGTTGCATATATGGTAAAGTTAAAACCTGGGTGCGACTCAGCGAATTCAAAAAGCACCATGGCAAGGGTGTAAGGTTCCTCACCACTTGAACAACCTGCGCTCCAAACCTTAAGCGTTCCTGACTTATTGGCTCTATAATATTCAGGCAGTAATTCTTCGGTTAAGAACTCAAAATGGGCTGGCTCACGGAAAAAATCAGTTTTGTTGGTGCTAACTACATCCAACATATGAATAATCTCGCTATCAAAGCCTTCGCGGCTGAAAAGGTAATCGATGTAAGCCTTAAAAGAGCCAATGTTTAAGTGCTTTAACCTCTTTTGAAGGCGGCATTGGAGCATTACCTTTTTTATAGGCGGTAGTTTAATGCCGCTCTCCTTGTAGATTAATGCGCTAAGACGTTTAAACTCATCGTCGGTAAGCTGTAGCTTGTAGTAATCCACAAACTCATTAGCCTGCATAAAATATTCAATTACTGTTGTGCATCGGTTCCCTCGGCAACTGACTGGTTGGAATCAACAATCGAGGTGATTTCATCTACTGAGAAAATGGCATCCATGTTAAGTATGATGATAAAACGTTCCTCAACCTTTGCCATGCCAATTATAAACTCAGATTTATAACGGCTGCCAAGGGTGGGCAATGGCATTATCTGGCTATTATCAATCTCCAGAACCGCCTGCACGGAATCGACAATGGCACCAACATGCACCGATTCGCCATCAACGTCAATATCCAGAACTATGATACAGGTGTTATTGGTGTACTCGGTTTCAGGCATTCCAAACTTGGTACGTGTATCAATTACAGGCAATACAGCCCCCCTAAGGTTAATAACACCTTTCAGGTAATCAGGTGCCTTAGGAACCTTTGTTATTGGAGTCATCTCCAAAATATTCAACACCTTGCTTACATGTGCAGCAAACTCCTCGTTACCTAGCTTGAAGGTAAGATATGATTTAATTTGATTTTTGTTCTCGGTATCCATTGTAAAACATTTTTGGTTGTTACTTACTTGTTGCAAACATTTTGATAATCTTATTGGTGTCCATTACAAGGGCAACTGTTCCGTCGCCTAGTATTGTCGCACCTGAGAAAATATCGTGGCTCTTGTAGTGTTTCCCTAAAGGTTTAAGTACTGCCTGGTATTCACCAATTACATAGTCAACCACTAGGCCAACCCTGTTGTCCTCAAAGTTTACTACTACAACCTGTTCTAGTTCCTCGTTACTTGGCTGCAGGTTAAACTCTTTCCGTAAGCTAAAGAATGGGATTTGAGTTCCATCGAGGGTTACAAGATTGTTGAAAGAGCTATAGATGCTTTCCTTGTCCACCGCATAAATCTTGTCGATTGATGAAAGAGGGATAACAAAAGGAGAACTATCAATGCTAACCAGCAAGCCATCGATAATTGAAAGGGTTAAGGGCAGTTTTATTGTAATAGTTGTTCCCTTGCCAACTTCCGATTCAACCTCAACCTCGCCTCTGATATCGGAAATTTTCTTTTTAACCACATCCATACCCACTCCCCTGCCCGACACATCGGTTACCTTTTTGGCTGTAGAGAATCCGGGCAAAAAGATAAGGTCAAGAATCTCCTTTTTGCTCATCTTTTTATCGGATGGTACCAAACCCTTTGAAATTGCCTTGGCATGTATGATCTCAGGATCAATACCAGCACCATCATCGCTAACCTGGATTATTACACTTGCCCCGGAGTAGAATGCTTTCAGGTGAATTTTTCCCTTTGCCGGCTTTCCGTTTGCAATACGAACCCGAGTATCCTCAATTCCATGATCCATGCTGTTCCTGATAATGTGCATCAGGGGGTCGGACAGGTTTTCGATGATGGTTTTATCAAGCTCCGTATCGGCTCCCTCTACAATGAAATCGACCTCCTTATGCAGTTCAGCCGATAAATCCCTGACAAGCCTCTGAAAACGACCAAAAAGGTTTTCAATGGGTATCAGAACGATACTGAAGGCAATATCGCGAAGCTGGCGGGTTAACTTGTGAACGTTTTCAACTATGGGCGCCAAACCTGGCACATTGGTTTGCTCGGCAAATAGGCTTAAACGGGCTTGTGTGGTCACTAGCTCTGACACAAGGTTCATTAGGTGGTCAAGCTTGTCGGACGACACGCGAATGCTTGCAGCCGCTTTGTCCTTTGTGGCTATTCGCTCTTTAGTGAACTGCTTTGCCTTTTCCTTATTGATTCGAGCAGCAGCTTTTGTTGCCAGGCGTTGTATGGTTACCAATCCAACATCCTTCTGAATCTCTGCCAATTGAGATACTTCTTCAACAAATAATTTGTCGGCTAGCAAGTTTTCCTCTGCCAACTTTTGTATTTCAAGCTTTGAATCGGTTTCAACAAAGATGAACACGTCATGAATGGCATTTACATCCTGGTCGGTTGTCAGCAACACTTCCCAGTAGGTATAGCAAAGGTTTGGGGTAATTTCCTTTATTCCAGGCAGCCTGTTGAAATGCGCAAAAACCTTGTGCTCACCTAATGAGCAAAGCTCATCAAGAAGGTAAAGGGGGTTTGTTCCGTTCTTAAAAATATTCTCATTGGGTTCAAAAAGAATGTAGTAGGTAGATAGTGATTCCGATTTTTCCTTACTTGTTTTAGTAATTTCGGCTTCTGTTTCAGCATTACTTGGGTTAATTATTCTGTTAATTTTCCCCATTAAGCCATTGTGAACCGTTTTAAAGTCGGGATCCTCATAGTTTTGCTCATCGAGCATCGCCTTGAGGTGATCCACCGATGAAAAGGTTATATTCAATATATCCTTGCTTACCTCGAGCTGTCCATTACGAATCATGTCGTAAATGGTCTCAAGGTTGTGCGTAAAGCTATCGATAAGGTCAAACCCAAACATGGCGCTGTTACCCTTAAGGGTGTGCATGACCCTAAAGACCTGTTGAATCAGAGCCTCATCGTTAGGGCTTTTTTCAAGCTCTAAAAGCGACACTTCAAGCTTATCAATTAGCTCCGCAGCTTCCTCTACAAACTTTTTCCTAAAGCTATCCATTACCTAATCACTTTATTGATTGCCGAAATTAGCTTAGCTGGAACAAACGGTTTAATAATCCACCCCGTAGCACCGGCATCTTTAGCTTCCATTTTTTTTGAGGTTTGCGATTCGGTAGTCAGAAATAGGATTGGAATACGTTCGTACTCCGGCATAGCCCTAATATGCTTAATAAGCTCAATGCCATCCATTTCAGGCATATGAAGATCGGTGATCACCAAATCGATTGTTTTACCGTCAAGGTGTTTTAAGGCATCTTTGCCATCAACACCAACAAGCACATTGTACCCTTCGTTCTCAAGGGTAAATCGAACAACTTCGCGAATACTATCGGAATCGTCTACAATTAGTATTGTTTTTGCCATAGTAACGGATAATTTATTTTGTTAATATTCTAATTTTATGCCTGAACGTTCAAGGATTGTGCTCTGGTCAGCAGTTAATTCAAACTTAACTGTCGATTTTATGCCTCGTTCTTTCATGGAGAAGTTAAAAGAGCGTACGAGTTGTATAAAGCCAAGGTCAATTACCTCAGCGTTTTTAATTAGCAAGTCAGCAGGTTTAGCCTCATTAAACAGCTTAATCAGTTCACTTTTGATATCACTGATATTATTAAGGCTTAAATCGCCACTCAGGATGACCAGCGATGAACCCTTCTGCCTTTCGATGGAAAAATTTTTTTCTTGCTTTGACATATTCTTGGTTTGTTTAAAAGAACTCAATGTTTGACTCATCCTGATCGGTTTCTGACAGGTCATCGAAACCCGCATTTCCTTTAATTACCATGTTGTGTATCCTATGTTCCGATTCCATGGTATATAGTCTTCGCATAAACTCCAAATCATCTCTATCAAACTGGCTCTCCTCCTTGCCAGTTAACGTGGAATATATGTGGTTTAGTAGTTTTATTACCTCAAGAATTTTAAGCTCAAAAACTTCATAGTACTTAACCTGGCTTACAGCCCTATGGATGATATCACCTAAATCATTACTAGCTTGCAGCTTTTCCCTGAGTAAAATGCTTACCTTCTCGTCACATTCAAGCAGGTTGCTAGCAATCTCCTTAAGGGTTGTTGGAATTGACTCCCATTCCTGCGATTTAGTATTTTCTGAAATTAACTCCGATAATCGCTCAATTTCAGTTATTTTGGATTCAAGGTGCATGTACAGCGTACCAATTTGGTTTCGGGAGGTAATTATGTCAAAGGTTACTGTTTCAATCTGTTGAATTAGATTCGACTGAAGCATTAGTTCCGGCTGTTTGATTCTTTTCAACAACAATTCGCCAAATCGGTTAGCCTCATCATCAATAGCAGAGGTTTCAACCATTAAGTTAACGTTATGCTTAATTGATTGAAGCAGATTGTTTACCCTTGCCAGTAACGAAAGAAATTTGCTAACAGGTAACGTAGTATTGGTAAGCTTATGTGCAACACTTGTAAAAGGTTGCTCCAAATCCGATTCCTGTATTCTTTTTAAATCCTTGCACTGGTTTAGTATGCTTTGCGCAATGTTTCCAATAATCTTGAACTTGTCAATTATCTGCTCAATGGCTCTTTGATACTCCTTGTTTGCCCTAACAAGTAGCGCCGACTGAATGTTAACAAGTTCTCCTATCTGATTTAAATAGTTTTTCTGCTCACTTTCATCTTCAGAGGATAGATTATTTAGTATTTCCTTATGCGATACCTGTACGTGTTCAATTTTTTGGCGAATAATATCGTGGTACTGGAGGTTAGTAATAATGCTGTCAATTGAATCGCGGAGTTTTGCGTTATTTTCTTGTAGTTTTGGTATATTGAGGCTAAGGTCTTGCTTTTTTTCAGAAAAAATTTGAATGGATTCGTTAATAATATCAATGGCAATCCCTATTTGTTGGTTGGCATTTCGCATGTTCTTTTTAACCCTATCAACACCTTCGCGTAAAAGTTTCATGTTGCCATGGAGCGACTTAGCAAGCTCAAGTTCAGCTAGCTTTGACTTGTTTACTAACCTGTTAAACTCAATAAAAAGTTCATCCTTTTCCTCGGTAACTTCAACTGAGTGGGACTCAATGCCTGTTATCTTAAGGTTGGCTAGTAAAAATTTGAGGGTTAGGAGATTTTGGTTAATGTTTTTGCTATGTAGGTCAATGGAATCGAGAATATCATAAACCTCATCAATGCTTTTTACAATGGAATCGGCGTATTTATTGGTTTCTTTTTTGGCCTGACTGAACTTTTTAAAAAGGAGCTTGAGGTTCAGTAACGATTCACTAGTATAGCTGGAAGCATATACGGTAAACACCTCTTCTGCATTTGCTGAAATTGAGGTTGACTTTGAGTATGCTTCCTTGAACCTTTCGTTAAGACCTAAAAAATCCTCAGCGGCGCAATTTAGTATCTCAACTATAAGACTATCAATTACAGCAAACTGTTCAGATATCTCCTTGAATTTTTTCATAATAATTTATGTTACAACCCAGCTAAAACCTCTTTCACCCTCTTAACCAGTAATGGTATATCAACTGGTTTTGGAAAGAATTCCTGTACTCCTAGCACTTCGCATTGATGACGGTAAAACTCAGTATTAGCAGCGGTTACTATGAAAACTGGAATGGTATTTACGCGCTCATTCTGCTTGATGGTTTTAAGAAAATCAATTCCAGTAATATTAGGCATAAGTAAATCCAAGAGAATTAGGCTTGGTGGTTCTCTATCAATCAGCCTATAGGCGTCAGCGGCATTGCTTACTGTTACCACCCTAATTCCCTCTTCGCCAAGCAGAGCTTCCACTAGTACCTGATTCGTAACCGAATCGTCAATTACTAGAACATATCCTTTAAAATCCATAGTATTTCTAAATCTTTTCAAATCTATAAAAACGAAACCACAGAACAACAAACCGTATGATGATATAAATTACCGGAACAAGTGATTTATATCACTTTTTTATTTGATAGAAATTATTTATCTTTAAGAGTGTTTAAATGAAATTATGGCCGATGTAATAACCATATCGTTTGAAAAGACATTTGAAAAATGCAAATTGCCTGTTAACCAGCTTCTAACAGCAGAACAGCAGGCTATCATTATGGATAGTATCAATATTGTAAACTATAACCGGAAGGATATTATTGTTAAACAGTTCTCGGCATCAAGCCATGTTTACTATATTATTAAAGGTATTATTAAGGTAAGTAGCGAACAAAGGAAAGGCAAGAATTTGGTCATGAAGATTGATACCACCGGAAGTTTAGTAGGCCTAATCTCGCTTCTTGGTGGTGATTCATACAATTTTACGGTAACAGCAATTGAAAATTGCACCTTGGCTCAAATCCCAATTTCTACACTGAAATCGGTTATGCTTCAAAATGCACAATTTGCTTTAGAAATTAGCCAGCTAATAAGCAGACACAGTTTATTTCTTATAAACAGGCTAGCCGGATTGCTTTACAAGCAGCTACCCGGCCGAGTAGCCGATTTGATTCTTTACTTTGCCGATGATATATTCTGCAACAACCAGTTTGAATTTCCCGTAAACAGAACAGAGCTAGCAGAGCTTTGTGGAACAACTAAAGAAAGTTTGATTAGAACCTTATCGGAATTTAACCACGATAGAATAATTGAACTGGAACGGAATAGAATCAGAATTATTAGTTACGATATATTAAAAACATTGAGCAGATTCGGTTAACGTAATAAAAGTAAAAATATATGCCAAAAATTCTTATTGTCGATGACATTTTTGTTAACAGGCTTCTTCTAAAAGAAGTGATGAAAAACTTAAATGTCACTTGCCTTGAGGCCCAAAACGGTAAGGAAGCTATTGATATTATTACTAAGGAGAAAGTTGACCTGGTTTTCATGGACATTGAAATGCCTGTGATGAATGGGCTGGAAACCACCAAGTACGTTCGAGAAAAACTACCTTCGCCCAAAAAGTACACCCCCATTGTAGCGTTAACCGCACATAATCCGGCAAACTTTTTTGAAGATTTCAGGGATGCTGGCTTTGATTTTCTGATGACTAAACCATACTCTATTGAAAAAATTAAACAGGCCATTGAAAAGGTTCTAACTCCCACATAAAAAGGTACAACTAATAGGATAATAATTTACCTTTGCTGGTATTGAGCTAACCATAAAACATCTCGCGCGATGGACAGGTCAATTCTGGCAGAGCTAATTCGCAAAAACAAACGACTAATAATACCTAACGTGGGTGCCTTCCTTCATCGTGATACTGAAAGCAACACCCAGCTTAGCATTACTTTTAGCCCATTCCTAAAGTATAACGATGGGCAACTCGAAGATTTACTGATAAGTAATTATGGGCTTTCAAAGATTGAGGCAGCCGAGCAAATAAAAAAAATATCGATTGAAATTATTGAAGAAATAAAAGAAAGTGGTTCATACGCAATACCCGGTATCGGAATACTAATAAATGATTCAAAGGGTTCCATTAGTTTGACATCGGAGGAATTATCAAGCCAAAGAAAGTCAACCGACCCTAGCGATGGTAAAAATATTCAAACCACCAACATTGATTCCCCCCTTGAGGTAGACGTGAGTACCAGTGACAAAAACCAAACCACCAATGATTCAGCTGTAAAAGAAGAGATAGTTCAAGAAGAGAACACCATTACAAAACATTACACTGAGGTTAGCCCGGGGGTTGAGCGTGTTAACACCAATGCCCTCGATAGCATAATAGTTGAAAAGTCGTCAACGGAAAATAGCAATCAATTTGAATTCAATGATTTGGAACAAGTCAACATGAAAAGCTCTAGTAAAAAAAAGTCACCATCACTCCTACGTGTTTTTGTTTTTATAGCAGTGTCGCTAATTGTAATACTTACATTTGCATTCATTTTGAGGGAGTTAGCCTTTGCCCCCGATGAGGCCGACTGGGAAAACATTAAAAACAAACCGGAAAAGGTAGAACCTATTAAGTTACCAACCGACAATGCTTCAAAATCCGATGATTTTGACAAGAAATTTGAAGCCACAAACCCTGCCGACGAGGAGAGCGAAACCGTAACAGGTAATGAGCAACCAGCACAAACAACGGAAGAAGTAATTGAAAAATCATTAACCCAAAGTACTCCTGTAAGCAACCCATCAACAATTTACAGCCTTGTGGTTGGAAGTTTTGCCGAAAAGGCAAATGCCCAAAAGTTCGTGAACGATCTTAAGGCAAAGGGGTTTAGCGCTGAGGTTTATAGCAAACCTAACGGGAAGTATCTTGCTGTAATTGGCCGATATAGTAAAAAAGACGAAGCCAATCAACAGAAGGAAAAGCTCAAGAACCAATTTCAGGGAATATGGATTATTAGCCGATAGCGATGAACAGAACTAAGCAATGCACCTACCCGCACATTGGAACTGTAACCTACACGTATAGAACCGGAAGTAAACGAATCACTTTAAGAGTAAAAAAAGATAGTTCAATCCATGTTACCATCCCCTACTTTGTAAGATTCTCATTGGCAGAGGATTTTGTGCTATCAAAAACAGACTGGATAAGAAAGAAAATCCAAGAAAATGCGGAGCGTATAAAGCCTATTACTGAGTTTAAAAGTAAGTATCACTTAGTTCGCCTGCAAGCCGAAAATAGCCTATCTAAATGTAAGGTTTTAAAAAAAGGAACTGATGTGCTGTTACTTTATCCGTCAACCGCTGACCCGGCAAGTTACAATATACAGTCGCTAACAAAAAAAGTTATAACCGAAGTATTACGCGCCGAGGCTAAATATTATCTGCCCCAAAAGCTAAAGGAATTAGCCACTAAGCATAATTTCAACTATGGTAAGGTTTCCATTCGTAACTCAAAATCGCGATGGGGAAGTTGTAGCGGGAAGAACAATATTAGCCTTAGTCTAAGGTTAATGTATTTGCCTGAGCATCTTATTGACTATGTACTGCTCCATGAGCTTTGTCACACGAAGGAAAAGAATCATGGCCCTAAATTTTGGCAAATGTTGGACTCGGTTTGCCAAGGAAATTCAAAAATGTTCTCAAAAGAGCTTAAGAAATTTCTTATCCCTTTCTAACTTTAACCTAATAACCCACAAACAGGGAATTACTCATCCAGGGAGTTAATGCGTTCAGCCAGTTCAACCACTTCGTCGTAAAAATCATTGGCTATTTTCTGGTAATCAACTTTGGTTGATTCGCCCCTTTTGTATGTTTTTTTTGAGATTTTTGAAATAGTTTCCTGTTCTAAAACCATTATATCGGAAATGATGTCAAGAATCCGCTCCTTAGATATTGGCTCAGAATAAGTTAATTGGGTATAGCACTCGTCAAGCAAATGTTTTGTCATTTGCTTGATGTCCTTTTTAAGATCTTTTACGCTGGCCATATCAAAATATTAACTACAATTTTCCCATATAAATATAAACCATTTCTTAAAAAACAAGTAATAATTGATATTTTTTTTGATGAAAAGTGGTTTCAAAATTTTGCTTGATTTCACTAGTATCCGTAAGCCTTACCTTCAATCCTCTCAGGGATAACTCTAAAAACTTTTACATTTTTAATGGCTGGCATACTATACTCAAAATTATCGCGGCCAGAATATTTTTTCATAATAATATTCATACATTTCCGCTTTTCATCTAAGTTGGTTATTTCCTCAACCTTACCGTAAATAAGAACGCTACGGTACTTCATTGACCATGAGCAAGCAACATCCTCATGCTGGTAGCGTAAATGGTAGTCGGAACTAAAAGCTACGCATACGCTTGGATTCTGTTTCCAAATATCTATTTTTCTACCTTCAGGACCTGAATGAAAGTAAAGAATACCTTGATCATATCCAAAGTTAAAGGGTAAAACGTAAGGGTTTCCCTCCAAATCGACCATACCAATGTGGCAAACATCAACCGAATTGATAACCTGTTCAATTTCTGCTTGTTGAGTAATAGTCCGAGATTTCATTGCAATTACTTTTATTGTTTAATACAAATTAAGTAAAAAATGATATCGCACGCTACTTGCTATGTACCATTTTAAATTTTTATGATCTTTTTTGCTAGGTAACCAAAAATCAGCACAGGCATGGTAGCAATAATATGAATTAGCCATTCCTTTCCGGTTAGTGGAACTGTTCTAAAAACTTCGCCACCAAACTGTACTATTGCAAATTGTCCTAACAAAATTATTGTGGCAATTGCAACAAATAGTTTATTGGACGAAAAGCTAAACACACCAACACCACCGAACAACCTCCGTGCGTTAAAAAGGTTCCAGAACTGCATTAAAACAAATACATTAAAGAAGCCTGTGAGTTCCCTATCACTAAAACCTGCATCATGCTTTAAGTAAAATAGTAAGCCAACAAGAACTAAGTAAAATAAAACTGCTGTAGTTATTAGATACCTTAAAATACCAGAACTCAAAATAAACTCATGTGGTGACCGGGGTTTCTTTTTCATTACCTCAGAATGTGGTGGTTCAGTGGCTAGTGCAAGCGCTGCAAAGGTGTCCATAATCAGGTTAACCCAAAGCATTTGGGTAACGGTTAGTGGTAAATCGATTCCGGTAAATGGCCCGGTTAGCACAATTGCAACAGCAACAAGATTTATGGTAAGCTGGAAGTACAGGAATTTCTGAATGTTTTGGTAAAGAGCCCTACCCCAGCGGGTTGCATTTACAATGCTTGAGAACGAATCGTCCAAAAGGATAATATCGGAGGCATCTTTGGCTACCTGGGTTCCTGAACCCATTGCTAAACCAACATCGGCCTGGTTAAGGGCCGGGGCATCATTAGTACCATCACCTGTAACGGCAACAACATTATGTAACCTTTGGAGTAGCGATACCATCCGCAGCTTGTCAGTAGGTCGAGCCCTATACATCACTTTTATACCGGGTAACACCTTTAAAGCCTCATCGTCGGGTAGTTTTTCAAAATCGGGGCCCGAAATGGATGCATGTTCAGCATTGCTGGCCAGTAATCCTGCATTTTTACCAATAGCAATAGCAGTATCCTGGTTATCGCCTGTAACCATCTTAACATCGATACCAGCCATATGGCACTCACTTATTGCAGTAGGAACATCGTCGCGCAATGGGTCAGCAATACCAACTATTCCCAGGAATGTTAAGCCCTGAGGCGTATCAGTATCGGTAATGCTATCAACTTCACTCTTGGAATAGGCAAATGCAATAGTTCGCAATGCCTTTACCTGAAATTCCTTTAGTTTTTCCAGTACACTGCTACTAACCGATTGGGGATCGCACATGGACAGAACCTTTTCGGGTGCGCCTTTAACCAAAAGTAACTTTCCCTCAAAGTCAGTAGATTGCCCCAGTGTTAACATGTACTTTTTTTCCGATGAAAAAGGATGCTGAGCTAAAGTTGTAAAACCATCGCGAAGCACACGATAATCGACACCATTCTGGTAAAGCCAAAGTAAAAGGGCTCCATCGGTAGGATTTCCAACAATGGTATATGGTTCATGGGAGAAATCGATATGAGCCGTAGAATTTACAGCCAACGATAATTTTACAAGAATCGGAAGTTCATTGCTACCCGTATCACCCTGAAAATCCCACTCAATTACCTGCATACGGTTCTGGGTTAGTGTTCCAGTTTTATCGGTACATATTACCGTGGCAGCCCCCATGGTTTCAGTTGCTTGAAGTTTTCGTACCAGGTTGTTCTCAGCGGTCATTTTGCGCATGCTGTAGGCAAGGCTTAAGGTAACGCTCATTGAGAGACCTTCAGGAACTGCAACAACTATTAGGGTCATGGATACCATAAAATAGCTAAGCAGGTGACTTAACAGATTACTATCAAGCGCCACCGATGCATTAAAAATATCGATGTTAAATAAAACGGCTATTACCAATCCCATTAAAACCAGTAACATTGCCGATGCTAGTAGCACAAGCATCTGTCGCCTCGTATTATTGGGGTAAGGTAGATGAATTTTAGCAGACAACTTTATCCAGCTAAGAATTGCATTTACTGAAGGAACCCAGTACTTGGCAAGTATAATGATAATGGCAATTACTGTTACAGCCAGAATATACTCCTGCTCAAGGGTATAGCTGTTAGCTGGATTTATCAAATCAAAAACAGTGAGTATTACAAATGCCAGGATAGCTATAAAAAATGCAGCTGAACTAATGTACTCGCTCAGCTTTTGAAGTTGCTTTGTTAAAGGGGTTGGGTTATTTACCTCAACGGTGGCCGCTCGAGCTGTTTTACCAATTTCAGTACTATCACCTACGGCAGTTGTACGGTATATGCCATGACCATCGGTAACCGTAGTGCCCTTAAGAACCTGGTTGGGCGAATATGTTGTTTTAAAGCTATCAGTTGTTATTGAGGTTTTGTTTGTGGATGGCTCACCGGTAAGAGATGACTCGTTCACTATTAGCGAAACTGATTCCAAAAGAACCCCATCCGAGGGAATTTCATCACCACGATCAACAATAACAATATCGCCAACTACCACATCGCGCTTAGGAACCGATGTAACCCCACCGTTCCGAATAACCTTTACCGGAAGCTCATCGTTTACATTATTAAGCAGTTCAAACTCTTTTGATGCTTTGTACTCATTTATAAATGCCATGATCGTGGCCAATAAAATAGCCACAATAATCCCAACGCCTTCCAAGTAATGGCCATTTGTTATGCCAATAGCAATTGCAATAATGGCGGCTACAATGAGAATCTTAATAATAGGATCTTCAAACTTTTCAAGTAATAGTTTCCACCATGGAGTTTGAGGCGGCGGTGTAATGATATTCACACCATGCAAATCCCTACTTTGGATAACCTCACTATCAGTTAAACCCTTGTAACTACTCATATCTGTAAAAAATACGCAACACAAAGAAAACAAAAAGATTTAAGAATGGTTGGTCGAATAGCCAAAAAAATATACGTTTGCAGTTAAATTGAACTAACAACTTTTCACAAAATGGGAAGAGCATTTGAATACCGAAAAGCACGCAAGCTGAAGCGCTGGGGAAACATGGCAAGGGTGTTCACCAGGCTTGGAAAAGAAATAACCATGGCCGCAAAAGCCGGCGGACCCGATCCGGAAACTAACCCTAAACTCCGGCTTTTAATCCAGAATGCAAAGGCCGAGAACATGCCTAAGGAAAATGTTGAGCGTGCCATTAAAAGAGCAACCGATAAAGACACCAAGGATTACAAGGAAGTTGTTTATGAGGGTTATGGACCCCATGGCATAGCCATTTTGGTTGAAACGGCAACAGATAACCCTACAAGAACTGTGGCTAATGTTCGTAGCTACTTTAACAAGTACGGAGGTTCGCTTGGAACTACTGGTATGCTCGATTTCATCTTTGAACGAAAGTGCTCATTCAAGGTTGCCAAAAACCCAAATATATCAATGGAGGATTTAGAACTTGAACTCATTGACTTTGGAGTTGAGGAGGTATTTGCTGAGGATGAAACCATTATGCTATTTGCTGAGTTCACCCAGTTTGGACCTATACAGAAATTTCTCGAAGAAAAAGGATTAAGCATTATTAGCTTCCAATTTGAGCGAATCCCTAACGATACCAAAAAACTCACTCCCGAACAGCAGGCAGAGGTTGAAAAACTCATTGAGAAAATTGAAGAAGATGAGGACGTAACCAATGTATTTCACAATATGGTTATTGAGTAAATGTCCATTACAATAATTAAATGGCCACCCTAAAGTGGCCATTTTTTTTATGCGTGAAAAAGAAGTACCGGTACATCCGATTGGTAAATCATCCGTTTAGCCAACGAAGGATTAAAGAGTTTGTAGATCAGATTCCTTTTAACCGAAGTAAGAGCAACGAGGTTAATACTATTCTTATTGATGTATTCAAGAACACTCTTATCCGTTTCCTTACCAACAATAATATCACATTTTATTGATACATTAGATGTAACACTTGCCAGATATTCACGGGTAGTGGCCATAAGAGCATTTATTCCGGGCGATTCCGATTTGTCCGTTACATGAATGCAGTGTAGTTCAACCTGGAATGGTGAAACAATTTTAAGGAGTTTACGAATAGAAACATTATCGTTACTATCGAAATTGGTAATGTAAAGCACCCTTTTAACCTCGTCAACCCCCTTAAGAACAGCCTTTTCGGGAATAACAAGCAGGGGAATATGGGTCTCGTCC
The DNA here is from genome assembly GCF_037481895.1 of Tenuifilum sp. Lineage (NCBI taxonomy): Bacteria > Pseudomonadati > Bacteroidota > Bacteroidia > Bacteroidales > Tenuifilaceae > Tenuifilum > Tenuifilum sp. Next base: position 126,546 of record NZ_JBBFKU010000001.1, on the reverse strand, counting down.
GAAACCTCGGCAGCCACGCTACCTACAAGTTCAGTACTCCTGTACCCTTCGCCCTTAGTACCCATAACTATTATTCCGGGCTTATAGCGTTTACTTGCCTCAATAATGCCGTAGGCGGCATATCCCTCACGTAAAGTGTACCCTATTTGCACGTCGGCAAACCCCATTTGGTTTGCAAATTCTAAAAGATTTTCATAGAACTTGACCAAGCGCTCCTTTGCTGAGTTATAAAGCACATGGTAGTTCATGTCAAAATCAATTTGAATACTTGCCACATCGGTAAATGGAATCATATCAACCACAGGCGAGTTGAATACATGCAGCAGTTTAATTTGAGCATTATACCTTGAGGCAAGCATGACCGCGTATCGCGCAGCGTTTTGCGATGGCTCTGAAAAATCGACTGGCACAAGAATTTTACGGAGCTGTTGATCTGCCTTTTTAATTTCCTCATCGTGGTGCATTGCCGATAGTAATTTCAAAGCTTTTTCAGCATCTGATTCCCTGATTAGCACCTTTACTCCTTCAGCTATGGCTCCCTGGAGTACATTCACACTTCTTAGAAAGCACTCCACACCATTTGCCTCGAGGTACGATTTTAGCACCAAAGCTTTTGAATTGGTTTCGGTTGCAATAACTATTAACTTATCTTCCATAGGATTTTAGTTTTCAATAAATATAGGGCATTGGTAAAGAAATGTCAAGTAAAATATGAAAAAAAAGGCTGCAAAAAATGCAGCCTTTTAATTATTTCTTATTAATAATTTATTTTGCGTAAAGATTACTAAATAAATCATCAATGAATGAGTTAAACCTTTCAGCTACCAAAGGCATGAGTGTTTCGGCCTTAACCTGTTCACCGTTATTGAACTTAAAGTAAAGAACCCAATCTTCGCCCTCCAATACCCATACAAAATCACCTACCTTATCGCCGCTGGTTGTGTAAAGCGAAAGCGAAGCCAAATCGTTAGGGTTGCCTGTTTCTAATTCACTAGTGTTGGCTTCAATTTTTAGTCTAAACTCCAAATTACCAATAATCTGTTTGGCAGTAATTGATACGTTAGCAGTAGAATCGGTTGTAAAAGTAGATGTCAAATCTGCTATCTCACCATAGAATAGTTTGCCACTCTTTTTAAACTCGAAATCCTTACCGTAATAAAATTTATTGTTTATGGATAAATCTAAAGACTCTTGGGCAGTTAATGTGAAAGCACCAAAAGCAATCTCAACTTTTGTAGAATGCTTTAATAAATTAGTGATTGTTGCAGAATACGAAAGACTAAATACCTGATTACCATCCTTTTCAATTTTAACCTTAATACCTGTTGGAACAGTTTCACTGTAAACCAGCGTGGTTGTAAAGTCATAGTAGGTAATGGTTACGTTGTTCGTAGCATTATTTGCCGGGTAAGGAAATTTAACAATAACCTTGTCGGTTGGAGTAGATTCATGTGTCCACCCATCAGGAGCCCAGGTCCAGGTTCCTTTAACATCATTGAAAAACTCAATTAGAAAATAATCAAAATAGAATTCAATTTCTGGGTTCTCTAGCAGTAGGTTCTGACGAGTCAACTCGTAAGCCTTTTGAAAGCGCGAGGGTACAACACTTTTTGAAACATCCGATTTTACGTAAAATGGCGAAGGCAACTGGGTAGCAAAATACTCCTGAACCTTGTACCCATCGGTAGCAACAATTTCACCACTCTTGGTTAGTAACTCTTGCTCAGCATTGGTAATTTGCTGCTGTGCTTCATCCTTGTTCAAATCTTTTGTATCATCCTTTTCGCAGGCAACAAAAGATACCATTCCTGCCAAAAACAGGGCAAATAAAGTGAACCTTTTCATTTTCATAGCTTTAAATTTTATAGTTATTAAATTAAACATACAAGCAAGTTAATGCAAATGGCATGCCAAAGCAATTTTTTCAGCTGTTTTATGTCAATCGATACTTGAATTTAGTCAACACTTATGGTGAAATTGTCTACAAAAAATGATTTTAAGAAATTGCTCCTTAGTTCATAAATATATTTTTCTATTTTTGTTGGTTAACATAAATTAAGGATTGGAGATGAAACAGTTTCTTTCATATATTTTATTAAGTCTGAATGTTATAGTTTGGGCTGATGCTAATGCTTGTACCAACTACTTGATAACCAGGGGCGCAAGTGCCGATGGTTCAACCATGGTGAGCTATGCTGCCGATTCCCACATAAGGTATGGGGAATTATACTTTAAACCACGTGGCATTTGGCCTGCAGGTACAATGATTACCCTTTACGATAGGGGAACAAACAAGCCCCTTGGGCAGATCCCTCAGGCCCCCGAAACCTACCAGGTTATAGGGTTTATGAATGAGTATCAGGTTGCTATAGGTGAAACTACTTTTGGAGGAATAGAGGAGTTGATGGACTCAACCGCCATTGTTGACTATGGTAGTTTAATGTTTCTTGCACTCCAAAGGGCAAAAACTGCTCGTGAAGCCATTAAGGTGATGGTTGAACTTGTAGATCAATATGGTTATGCTAGTAGCGGAGAGTCTTTTTCAATTGGCGATCCCAATGAGGTTTGGATCCTGGAAATGATTGCTAAGAAAACCAACCTCAAGTATGATAAAAAAACAAAGCAAAACGTTAATATTGATAAGGGTGCTGTTTGGGTGGCCATTCGCATCCCCGATGGTTACATCTCAGCCCATGCAAACCAGGCAAGAATTCAACAATTTCCTCTCGAAAACCTTAAAAGTTCCATTAGCAGCAAAAACTTAAACCTTATTTTCAACCCAGAGGTTGAAACAGTTTACTCGCACGATGTTATTAGCTATGCCCGTAACCATGGTTACTTTAACGGCACCGACAGTGAATTCAGCTTTAGCGATGTATATAACCCAATAACTTTTGATGGTGCCCGTTTTTGCGATGCCCGGGTTTGGGCTTTCTTTAACCATGCTAGCAATGGAATGGATAAGTATTGGGACTACGCAAAGGGTGAAAACCTAAAGAATAGAATGCCCCTATACATAAAACCTAACCGAAAACTCTCCCCACGGGATTTGATGAACTTTAAGCGCGACCATCTGGAAGGTACAGAACTTGACATGAGCAAGGATGCTGGAGCAGGTCCCCATGGACTGCCTTACCGCTGGCGACCTCTAACATGGAAAGTTGATGGTGTAACCTACTTTCATGAACGCGTAACGGCCACTCAACAGACAGGCTTTTCGTTTATTGCGCAAATGCGCAACTGGCTTCCCAACCCAATAGGTGGAATTTTTTGGTTTGGAGTTGACGATGCCGCCTCAACCGTTTACGTTCCAATCTATTGTGGAATAAGCAGAGTTCCCGAAAGCTACTCTGAGGGTAATGGCGATATGCTAACCTACTCACCCACTTCGGCTTTCTGGGTGTTTAACCGTGTAGCACACTTTGCATACCTGCGCTACGACTTAATAATGAAGGATGTGAAAAAGTTACAGGATGAACTAGAAAGAAAGTTTGAGGCCTACACCCCAGCAATTGATGCAGCAGCCCTAAAACTTTGGGAAAACAACTCTAAACTTGCCATTGAATTTTTGACCGATTATTCTGTAAACACTGCCAATAGCACGGTACAAAAATGGAGCGAACTAAGCAACTGGCTGTTAGTAAAATACATTGATGGTAATGTAAAAAAGGAAACAAATGGCGAATTCTTACGAAACCCATGGGGCTATCCTGTAAGCCCCTCGCAACCCGGATACCGTGAGGAATGGTTGAAAACTATATTAAAAGATACAGGCGATAAGTTTAAAGAACCAAACCAAAATAAACAGTAACACAAAAATCAATTCCAATGAAAAAAATCTACACACTACTACTACTTGCGCTTTCAGGATTACTTGTTATTGCAAATCCTGTTGATGTAAAATTGGCCCGAAAGGTTGCCATTAACTACCTTAGCGCAAAAAAGGGGGCAGGTATTGATACCTTCGATTTAAAACTGATAAACACGCATCAGTTTGATGGTAAAGATGCCCTTTACATTTTTGCTATGAGCAAAGGTGGATTCATTATCGTATCGTCCGATGATGAGGCAAAGCCAATTATAGGGTGGTCGTTAACCAACCTTATGCCCAAAAAGATTGATAACCCTGTGGTTTTAGAACGGTTTAATTGGTATGCCATGCAGGTAAACTATTCAGCAAAATCAAATATTGGGGATAAGTCGGTTAAGCAGGAATGGCAGGACATACTTGATGGAAAAATTGCTAAAGGCGTTAAAGGCGGTGGACCACTTTTGGCAACCATTTGGAATCAATCGCCCTACTATAATATGCTTTGCCCTACGGGAACTCCTACAGGCTGTGTAGCCACGGCAATGTCGCAGATAATGCGTTACCACCAATGGCCCCAAAACGGAAAGGGATGGCATAAATACGTACACTCCACCTACGGAACTCAGTATGCCAACTTTGAAGCAACTACATACACATGGGCCAGTATGCCAAATGAGCTAACCGCAGGTAGTACATACGAAGAGAAAGTTGCTATTGCAACTCTATGCTACCATGCCGGTGTTGCAGTAAACATGAACTACGCAACCGATGGTTCAGGTGCGTTTAGCAGAGATGTTTTGTACGCCCTTACAAACTACTTTAACTACGACCCAACCACTATTCAAATCTACACCTTTAACCCTAACAACCAAACCGAATGGATAAATATGGTAAAAACAGAAATTGATGCTGGTAGGCCAATTTACTATTCGGGTAGTAGTAAAGCTAGTGGAGGCCATGCATGGGTTTGCGATGGGTATAACGACAACAGCGAACTACATATTAACTGGGGATGGGGTGGATCTGCAAATGGATACTATGCTGCATCGGCAATGAAACCCAATGGAACTAGTTACGATTTCAGCGAAAGCAATCAGATGATTATTGGTATCAAACCAAACCAGTCAGACTTCAAACACCTTTGGGTACAGCAAGCCAGCGGCTTTGGGAGCCCATCTCGAGTTATTCAATACATATCGGCAGTAAGTAATAGAGTGGCTTGGGCTGTAGCATACGATGCATCTCGCTCCACCCTCAAGGGAACCAGAGAATTTACTGTAACTAGCGACGGAGGAGCTACTTGGAAAGCAGGTTTAATTAACCCTGCTAACTCTTCGGGTCATGTTGCTGGAATGATATGTGCTATTGATGATAAAACGGCTTGGGCGCCTCTATTTGATAGTATAAATGGAGGTGGGATGATTGCCAAAACCACCGATGGCGGAAAAACCTGGACACAGCAAACATCCGCTACTTTCACTAAGCCTAACGGTTTTCCAAACGTTGTTCATTTCTGGGATGCCAATAACGGCTTCTGCATGGGCGATCCTAACGGAGGATACTTTGAAATATACACCACAACCAACGGAGGAGCAAACTGGACAAGAGTATCCCAAGCCAACATTCCAGCACCCCTAGATGGTGAATACGGCGTAATTGGCTACTATGATGTTATTGGCGATAATGTTTGGTTTGCCACAAATAAAGGTAGGATATATAAGTCAACCAATAAAGGCGTAAGCTGGCAGGTATACCAAACCCCATTAACTTCAACCGCTTTTGAAATTGCATTCAAGAATAGCAATGAAGGTGTTATTTATGGAGTGGAAAATAAAATAGATAAGTATTATAGAACCACTGACGGTGGAGCTACTTGGACTGAATTTACACCAAGTGGAAGTGTATACACTGCTGATTTATGCTGGATACCAGGTACCGATACTTTAATATCGACTGGTTCCAACTACTCTGCCAATAAAATGGGCGTATCCTTTAGCGTTGACGGCGGTAATACGTTTACCGATTATGCACCCTTTTACAAGAATTTCCAGTTTACAAATATGGGTGCCTCGCCAAATGGCACAGTTTGGGCTGGAAGTTTTAACTCAAGTGCTAACTATGGCGGAATGTGGAAGAAAGGGGCATCGGTGCTTTCGGCTAATTTTACCGTAAATAAAACTACTGCCTATCGCAACGACAGTACGGTTGTATTTACCGATATGACCTATGGCTCGCCAGAATCGTGGGAGTGGAACTTTGGCGAGGGTGCTGAACCTGCTACAAAAACAGGTAAAGGTCCTTATACCGTTAAATACACCACTTATGGGGATAAAACAGTAACCTTAACCGTTCAGAAAGGTAACGATATTCATGTATATGTTAAAGAGAAAGTCTTAAACGTTACTTGGCCCTCAGGGGTTGATACTCACAATAATGATAATAAGCTTACTGTTTATCCAAACCCAACCAATTCATCGGTTTTTGTTAACATTGCCGGGTTTACAAAAGGTATAATTGATGTTTACAACATTACTGGAGCACTGGTATGGACCTCGGGAACAGAAACAACGGAAGGGAAAATTGATGTTTCAAATCTTTCTACCGGTGTTTATCTTATCAAAATTAAGGACGATAATGGTACGGTTACAACCCGTAAGCTAACTGTTACTCGTTAAAAAAGAACTAATGGAGTTAATGAAGGGGGCTTGTAAATGCCCCCTTTTCTTTTTTACTTTCAAGCTATTTGAACCCCTAAACTTTTCATTTCGTTAATGGCCGTTTCACCATCAATTGGATTGACATTAACTGCCTTAATAGCATTTAGGGCTAACGTTACCTTAAATCCAAGTTTTATAGCATCAATTACTGTATTTTTCACACAATAATCGGTGGCTAAACCGGCAACAACCAACTCGTCAACGTCTATTTGACGTAACCACGATGCTAAACCAGTTCCCTGAAAACCTGAATATGCCTCCATATCGGGCTCGGTGGCTTTAGATACAAGAAAAGCAACAGAGGGAAAGTATAAGTTGGGGTGAAAAGCAGCACCTGGAGTTCCTGCAATGCAATGCGGAGGCCAAATCCCCCCATTCTCTTTGAATGACAAATGGTTAGCTGGATGCCAATCGCGGGTAAAAATGATTGGTAATCCATCGGCCTCAAATTGTTTGCTAAGCTCGTTAATGGGGTCAACCACTTTATCGCCATCGGTTACTGCCAAGGCACCGCCTGGGCAAAAGTCGTTTTGAACATCGACCACTATTAATGCTTTCATAGAATTCACTCGTTTGGATTATACCTTTGCAAACGTGGGTTTGGCATGAAATACCTGCCGACCTTAGCCATGGGTTTACCATTAACTTGAACAATATCGGCAGTAAAATCGTAACTTCCCTGCATGAGATAACTGCCAACACCATAGGCATCAACCGGAACACCCATTCCCTCGAATTGCCTTATACGGTCAGGGTTAAAACCTCCTGAAACCACAATCTTTACATTTGAAAATCCTTCGCGGTCAAGGGCTGAACGCACAAGTTCTACCAACTTGGGGTTAACCCCGGTAGGTTTGTAAGTACCCATTAATGGGAATACGCTTTTATCGACAAGATTCTCAGAGGTGTCGAGCCTAACACCCCATAGCTTGTCGCCCATGGCGCGAGCACACTCCAAAGCGGTATTTACGCAATCGTTATCAAAATCAACCAAAGCTATAAGGGTTGCATTAGGGTATGTTTCATGGAAAAACTGAACCGCTTTAACGGTATTGCCACCAACGGCGGCTATTAATGCATGAGGAATGGTTCCGGAAGCACCAGCTCCCCACCATTCGCCCTGTGCATCGGTGGAAACGCCCGATGCACCGCCAATATGAGCAGCATAACCATCGCCACCCTGAACAGCCCAATGGTCGAACCGGGCGGGAAAGTACAAAACTGTTTTACCGTTTGCCGCTTCAACAACCCTTCTGACATTGGTAGCAATTTTGGTACGGCGTGCAAGAATACCCAAGTATATAGTTTCAAGATGTGCAAATAACGAGGCATCGCCATGGATATGCATAACTGATTCATAGGGTGATATGGAATCGCCATCCCATAGGGCATCAATCTCTATTTCCGAGAAACCATCAATCCATAGGTTATCCAACTCCTGCGATACCCTAATACGCTCCTCCTCAATTTGCAGATACCTGTTTTTATCGGTTAAAAACTGTTTTCTGGCAAGTTTCTTTAAATCGATTAGTTTATCGAAAAGCTGGTATGCTTTTGAGTAATCGGAATATCGGCCACTTGCCACTTTGAGAACAGCAATGGCCTCATCAATACCACAAAGTATGGCGTTATTCTTTTGAAAAACCTGCATGGTTACCCTAGGGTGAAGGTCATGGTTTTCCAGAACAACTTTTTCGCGCCAAAAATACACATCGCTGCGGTAACCCCGGCGGAGTTCCTGCACCGGAAGATCGAATATGGTTGTGTTTAAACGTTTTTTCATATCTTGCTAAATTTAGTAAAAAAGGGGATTGACATCAATCCCCCTTCATCAATATTTAACAAATTTCTATAGAACAAGTTCATTGGCCTGCCTGCGTTGCATTACCAAGCCAATAATGTGTAGCTTAATTATTGGCTTGCCCAATGCGTTCGACTCTAGGGTAACCGTTCTACTTATTCGCTGAGGTTTAGGCTCAATACGAAATTCAACCCTAATTTCCGATTGCTTACCCGGCAATACAGGTGCTTTTGACCATGTCTTAATATTTGTTCCGCAGCAACCTGTAACATTTCTAATGAGCAAGGGTTTCCTACCCGAATTGGTTAAATTAATAAGTAAAACACCATGCTCACTGGATAAATCGTCGAGGTAAATCTCCCCCATATTAAGCGTATCGGCTGAAACTGTTATTAAATCGCCTTTACCATTTTTAACGGAATAAACGCTAACTTCCTGTGCTCTAAGAGCAAAGGAAAACAGAACCAAAGCGGTAAATACAAATAAGGTTCTCATATGCATCAATTTTAGTAAACATATCGAACTTTATGCCAAAAATAGTAAAACTTTATTCTATTCAACACAAATATTGATTAGGCCAATGCTAACTTTGCAAAGCTTAACTTAAAAATCCATAAAAATGGGAATTGATTTGAAAGGTTTCAATGGGTTTATTTTCGATATGGATGGCGTTATTGTTGATAACTACCTATACCATATTGATGCCTGGGGAGAATTTTGTAAACGGCATGGATTGAACTTTGAAGTTGAAGACTTTACAAGGAAATACTTTGGAAAGAATAATACCGATATTCTGCAAGCCTTATTTGGGAAAAGCCTTTCTATTACTGAAATTGATATGCTTGGCGAAGAAAAAGAGGCAATTTACAGGGAGTTATACCAGCCCTATATCAAACCCTTGGAGGGGCTTTTAGATTTTATGAGGGAATTAAAAATACAAGGTGGGAAAATTGCTATTGCCAGTTCTGCTCCACAAAGTAACATCAACTTTGTTGTTGAGAAAACATGTATAAAGGAATATATTGATGTTTCAGTAAATGGCAACATGGTTAGGCTTGGTAAGCCCAATCCTGATATATTCCTTAAAGCTGCAGAACTTTTACGTATTCAACCTGGAAAATGTCTTGTATTTGAGGATTCATTTTCCGGAATTCAAGCTGCAATAAATGCCGGTATGCAAGTTGTAGCCTTAGCTACTACACATAAAAAGGAGGAGCACGATCCTACTATAACCACAATTAACAATTTCAAAGAATTACTCTAGGGATATTGACTTTTACTGGATGTATTCATATATTGCAAGAAAAAACTATGAGGTTTCTTGCATTTATTGCAATTTTACTAGCATATAGCACAATAACAGCGCAGGAAAAGGAGATTGATCTCTACTCCCTCTCATTAGAAGATTTGATAAATATTGAAGTGTCAATTTCCACCAAAACTAAAGTTGGGCTTAGGGAAACCCCGGGTATTGTAACAATCATTACTAAAGAGGAAATTAAGAGAAGTGGAGCCAGAGATATAATCGAGCTGTTTCATCTTTTTGTACCAGGATTTGATTTTGGTGTTGATGTTGAGGGTGTAGTAGGAATGGGAATACGAGGAATTTGGGCGCATGAAGGCAAATACCTTTTCATGGTAAATGGCTTTACCATGAATGACGGAATGTTTGCATGTGTTCCATTTGGAAATCACTTTGCGCTTGATAATGTTGAAAAAATCGAAATTATACGTGGCCCAGGATCAGCCATATATGGTGGATTTGCCGGACTTGGGGTTGTAAACATAATCACCCGCGATACTTATGAGTATGGCGGCAAAGTGACCTACACCGCCACCCATACCGGAAAACAGTTTAGCCATAACCAGCTCAGCGTTGGCCATACCATTCATGACAACGATTTGTTGATAAATATTTCAGCCACCTATGGTGCAGGCTCCCGAAGCGATAGAGCCTACACTGATTACTACCGGAATAGCAGAAATCTACTAAAAGCAAGCGACACCTATACAAAGCAACTAGCATTAAAACTTGACTACAAAGGCTTCACAATTCAAACTTTTTTAGATGATTACCTTTACTACCAAATAGATTTGTGGGATGAACTATATAGGGGCACACCAGTTCATGAGAGTTTTAAAAGCAACTTTGTTGATTTATCGTATAAATTTCAGAGGGCAAATTTTAACGTAATACCTCATATTACCTACGAATGGCAAAAGCCATGGCAAGTAAACATTCCAGAAATAAACTACAGCAACAATAAGATATTCCAAAGTCTTACACCAGGCATTAGCGCTTACTACAACAAAAAGGCCTTACAGGTTGTTAGTGGCGTTGAACTTAAAACTGACAGGCTAAGGCTGCCTAGCATGGTTGATACTCTTTATGAAGAAACCTTCAAGAATGGAAAAGACTTGCTATCATACACCAATTTTTCGGCATACAGCCAGTTGCTTTGGAACTCAAAATATGTAAACCTAAATATTGGGGCTCGATACGATTACTCAAGTGAATTTGGAGATGCTTTAACTCCACGAATTGGATTAACAAAATTGTTTAAGCGATATCACATTAAGCTGATGGGGAGTAAATCGTTTAGAACACCTGGGGGAATATTGCCCAACCGTATTCCAAACGATTATCCCAAATTATATCCCGAGTCAGGTATTACCTTTGAGTTTGAGAATGGTTTCCTAATTTCAAATAATTCGATGTTAACCCTAAACCTTTATGACATCACCTTTGAGGATATTATCATATATGGAAAAGATGCTCAATCGGGAGTAGGATACTACAAAAATCAGGGTAAAATTGGAACAAGAGGAGTGGAAATGGGTTTTAAAATGAATACAAGCAAGGTATTGAGCACCATAAACCTTGCTTACTATTCCAGGAAAAACTCTGATTCCGACAGCCTATTCATGGTACCCAATAAAACAAATCAGTATTTAGCGCTTTCACCATTAAGGATTAATGGATTAATAAGCTACAAGATTTCAAACATAACATCCTTTTCAGTAACAGCATCGTACTTTGGGGAGAGGTATTCATACAACTATATTGCTAATAATAACGATATACTTGTTAAGCAAAAGACAAATCTACTGGTAGGGATTAATATGATAGTTTCCGATTTCCCATTTAAAAATTTTGAAACCCAACTAATTGCCACAAATCTGTTGGGTTCAGATTTTTACTATTTACAACCCTACAAAGGGGCCCATGGGCCACTGCCTGGTCTAGACAGGAGTTTTGGATTTAGAGTGATTTATGAATACTAAGAAAGCGACTCAGTGAGTCGCTTCCCCGGTAATAATATTTACTTTCAAATTATTTTTCACCTTCAGGTTTAACTTCTTCATCGGTTTGGTTTAGAACCTCTAGAAGCCCTTTGCTTTGGAGCAGGTTATACCAACCAATAATCTTTTTAATGTCACTTGTGTAAACCTTGTCCCTGTCAAACTCAGGTAAAACCTTTTCAAAGTAGCTTCGAATTTCCTTATCGGCCGATTTGTTATTAATGGCTGGGCCTCCGTTTTCAAGCACTTCAATCTTTTTCAGAACATCTTTCAAGGGTATTTCCTCGGTTTGGGTGAATACAGCAATGTCAGCAATTGCACTAACCCTAGCTGATGCGGGGATAAGGGTACGTTTGCCGTCGGTAAGCGATTCAACAATTACCCCTTGGCGACCCTGAGAAATAAACCTGAATAACCCTGAATATCCAGATATTGCTAGTAGTTCTTTAAGTTTTACTTCCATACTAAAACGAGTTGTTTGTTAATGCGAAGTTAATTAAAAAATTTGGTAATCTAACTTTTTTTCAACCTACCATAGTAATACTTTGCCCAAACCAAGTAGAATGTAGCAATAATATTTACCAGATAATTTAACCATAAAGGCCATTGATACTTACCTACAACCATATCGTTGTAGGCAATATATACAAAAGTAAATAGTACTCCAAATGCCCACATCAGGAGAAAAAGCCAGTTAAAACTTTGGACATCATGTGTCCGCCAAGTTTGAACCACTTGAGGTAGTACGCCTATACTCAGTATGATATTACCAAACCAGCCCACCGCTTCAATAAAATCAGTTGTATTCACTGTAGTGTAGATTTAGTTAAACCCTCGTTCTTTTTTAATCTTCTCGTAAGCCTCATTAACCATCTTAAATTTTTGCTCGGCAGCCTGCCTGATATCCTCGCCTAGGTGTTGTACTTTATCGGGATGATACTTAATGGCCATTTGCCTGTATGCCTTTTTGATTTCCTCGTTGGTAGCATCGGGCGAAACCTCAAGTATTTTGAAATACTTATCGGTATCGGGTATAAACATTGCCTTAATGGAACTGAAATCGGCATCGGAAATATCGAGATAGCCAGCAATTTCAATAATTACCTTTAGCTCCTCAGAGCTAACAACACCATCGGCCTGCGCTATTCCAAAAAGGAAATGCAACAGCTGTAAGCGTGAATGGTAGTCGACATTCTCCTTAATCTGTAAACAGACATCGCGAAGCGGAACAGCCTGCTTAAGGATATCGCGAAGCAGAAGAATTGCCTCACGAGCAGCCGCTGGTCCAAAATTGGTATAGAAGTAACTCTTAACATACTCCAGTTCCGATTTAAGCACCTTGCCATCGGCTTTCATAACTGCCGAGACCAATACAAGTAGGCTTACAATAAAACCATTACGACTAGTTTCGCCGGTATAAATCTTAGTGGTTTCCATACTATCGAATATGGAACCAATAGCAAAACCCAGAATGGCACCAATTGGCCCAAAAAGTGCCCATCCTAGCCCACCGGTTATCCACTTACCGTACTTACCCATTTTTAATTGACGTTAAAATTTGAACAATGCCTAATACCTGTGGTAAAACGAGTTGATTTGAGCTGTTATCAACTATGAAATCGGCTAATTTTTTCTTCTGCTCCTCGGGCATTTGTTTTGCCATTCGCGCTCTGACTTCCGATTCTGAAACTCCATCGCGCTCAACTACGCGTTTAATTCTGAGTTCCTCAGGTGCTGTTACAAGTATAGTTTTGTGAAGTTCACGGAAAATTCCGGTTTCAAATAGTATAGCCGATTCCTTAAAGACTAACCCACTTTTAGCGTTTTGCAAGCACCATTGCTCAAAACTAAGTGCTACAGCTGGATGAATAATACTGTTAAGTTCTTTCAGCAAAGTGTCGTTGGCAAACACTAGCTCGGCAACCTTCTTGCGGTTTAGCTTGCCGTTGGGGTAAATGTCGTTACCAAAAAGCCCCTTGACCTTTTCTATAACTTCGGGATCGGTATCAGTAATGGATTTAGCCACTAAATCGGAATAAAATACAGGATAACCCAAAACCTCAAGGATTTTACAAACCAGTGTTTTACCACCTCCAATACCACCGGTAACACCGACCCTAAGCAACATTACTGTTTCTTTTTTATAATAATAAAATCGACCTTGCGGGGATCTATTTGAATATTTCCAATAAAATCAGGGTACCTAACAAGCTTCACAATAGCTTTGCCAGATTTTTCCATTACAAGGTCATTGTAATCGCAAATGATTGAAAAATGATCGGGTTTTAAAGCAAAATACTTGCTAACTGCCACGTTACAGGTAACGGAAACAGTTTTTGGCGAGAGCATAACCTCATATCCATAAGGGGTATTGATGCAAGAGATTGGCACATTAACCCGCGCCTCGGTAAATTTCTCCACAGGAATTGAAATACTTACCTCTGAAGGCTTAAAACTTAAGCCCTTTATCGGTTTAATTGGGATGGTTGTATTGATATTATCGTAGATATCCTCGAGGGTCAGGGGTTGTGTATAAACACAGCTAAGTGTATCGATGATTGAGGCGGGCCCAGTAACCTTTACTACCTTAGGAACAACAGTATAGCTGCCAGCCTGCATATGCTGTTTGGAATACGTAATATTCAAATCGGGTTTAACGGGAACTCTTTTTTGAACAACATCGCTCAGGTGGAAGTAAAGTGTATCAGGGCTGACTTCAAGTAAAGTAAATTCGGTCCCTAGCTGCGAGGTAAAGTTATCCAGTTGTCCTGAAAGAACAACATAGTAATTCCCTTTCACAAAGTCAGCACCTTGAGCAGATACTGATAGTGGCTTGTAATATTTAAAAAGCTTATACCTTAACAAATTATACCCCAAAGCCTTAACTCTTAGGGTTACCGTTAGGCTATCGGATGTTAAAGCTACCTTAGTTTCTGGCAACTCGGATAAATTTACTTTATAGGTAATGGTTGATACGTACTCATACCTTAACTTAATAAGTAACCAAAGGATTATGGATATAACCAGAAAGAAAAGAAACATGTATACACGCTTGTTCAAGCGGATTTTATCGGGCTGGAGAAATTGATTGTAATTTTTTAGGGATTGTTGATTCACAGGGAAAAATTCAATTGATTTTGGAAACCAAAAGTAAATTATCTTGGCAAAAAAACCTAAGGTTGTACTAAAATTATTAGGGGTTATCGAGTTGAAATAAAAAAGGATTCAAAGTTTAGTAAAAAACTTTGAATCCTTTGGAAAGAGAATATTTATCGAGTTTGCATATCGGTCACATCACGAATAATAGTGCTCTTGGCAACCTTTACTTCAACATTATCGGCAATTTCAACCAAAACATACTCATCTTTAACCTCGGTAACCTTACCGTAAACACCACCGGCAATAATCACCTTATCGCCTTTCTTAAGAGACTCCTGAAACTTACGAAGTTCCTTTTGGCGCTTCATTTGAGGCCTAATCATAAAGAAATAAAAAACAACAATGATGAGACCAAACATCAAGAAGGTCATCAATGGGTTAGCACCCTGCTGGGTTGCTTGAAGTGTAATAAAACTTGTAATCATAACTTTATCAACTTTAATTAATTAACAATTTCAGGTTTATAAACATACAAAGTTACTAAAATGTTTCGAAACTTAAGGTACTACATTTGCCTTGAGGGTTACTGACTTTTCACGAATAACCCCATTGGTTCTAAGAGTAACCGATTTATACTGGGAACCAAACCAGCCCTTACTATCAAAAACCACCTCCACGGATGCCTCATCGCCGGGTTTAAGAATTCTGCTGGTAACATCAACCTTTGTACATCCGCACGATGGGATTATATCCTTAACTACGAGAGGCGCATTGCCAGTATTTCTGAAGCGGAACGAGTGCCTAACAACTTCACCGCTGTGTATTGTTCCTACATCATAAAAGTCCTCAACATAGGTGAGCTCAGCTAGTTGGGTTGAGTCAGCCTCCTGTGTTGAACCCTGATTGTTATTACTACCACACGATATTGCAAATAAAGCGGTAAAACCAAAAAGCAAGCTAGTTATCCTCATCTTCAAATGAATTAATATTTTCGGGTGAAAGACTTTCGTCGTTTTCGCCAATCAAGCCCCTACCCTGCTTCTGGATTTGTCCATTCTCCTTCAGGTGAGCGATTACCTTATCGAGCACACCATTTACAAACGAGTTGCTTTGCTCTGTACTATAGAACTTGGCTATATCAATATACTCATTCATGCTAACCTTTACAGGGATGGTAGGAAATTCAAGAATTTCAGTGATAGCCATTTCCATAATTGCAATATCCATTGCGGCTATTCGGTCAAGCTCCCAGTTAACAGTGAATTTATCAATAAGCTCCAGGTTTTCCTTATGCCTTAAAACCGTTTTACGAAGCAAACGTTTAGCAAACTCCTCGTCGTCGGCATTGCTAAATAGCGACATCACTGGAACCGATGCTGTATTTTCATCAATCTTCTTTATTGTTTTGGCAGCCATGCTGGAAACAAACTCGAGGTCATCGTTCCAGTATATGCTTTGCTCCTCAAGAAAAGCCTCAAAATCGTCATTAGCATTTAATATCTTGCTGAGTAGATTAACCAGAACTGCTTTATCGTCAGCAAAAGAGTTTTGCTCGGCATTCATGTAATCGGAAAAGAAATCCGATGCCACAAAGTGGTTGAAAAGCGATTTGGTTACCTCAGGGAAATGGTTCCAATTCAAGCGATTTTCGTTTGCTTTGGTTTGTAGTTCTTTGCAGGCAGCCAATGCAGCAACTGCTCTGTTCTGAACAAACCGCAGGTTGGGATTCAACTCCTCAGGCGATGGGCGGAACTTTTGCTTACCCAGCTCAATTTTTGCCTGGGCATGCTCAACCATATTCTCTGGCAAAAGCAATAAAAGCAGGTAAAGATGGTACGATTTTTCAATGCTATGAAACAGCTCGCGCTCTAATGCGCTAAGAGAGTCACCTTCGTTACGGAAGAAGGCAAAAAGAACCTGTAAGGCCTTGATTCTAATTAAACGACGGTTAATCATTAGTAAGAACGATTTTTTTCACTCCTGCAAAGATAGAAAGATTAATCCAGTGCAGTGGAATAAATAAGGTTAATATTTCAAAACAAAACCTTTTGGGTGTTTTTTAATATTTTTTTTAAGTCAATGAACCATGATATGAAGATTTTTTTAATTTTGAGCAGTGCAAAAGTGAAACCCTAACCTAAAAATACTAAGAGCAATGATTGAGGAATTTGATAACACTAACGATTTAGACAAGAACACGAGAGAAGAGGTTTTTTCTCAGGTAGTGAAGGCCGGAAAAAGAACATATTTCTTTGATGTAAAGGCAACACGCGGCAATGAGTATTACCTTACCATTACAGAGAGTAAAAAACGTATGGGTAAGGATGGCAAGATGTACTACGAAAAACATAAAATCTTCCTATACAAAGAGGATTTTGAAAAGTTTATCGAAAGCCTGAATAGTGTTTTTGACTACATTAAAGCTAACCAGGAAATTGTTCCACGTACTGAGCATACCGATGAGATGGAACTTACTGAGGTTGAATCCGATTACTCATCAGTTGACTTTGACGACTTAGGAAAATAGCTTTTTATAACGATTTTCGCAACAATACAGCCATTCAGTAATGAATGGCTTTTTTACTTAAAATCGATCTAAATAACAGAAAACTCTTACATTTGTAAAATTTTAGTAATTCCAAAACTTTTTTGAAACATTGAGGTTTTACTGTTACTGATTTTAAACTAGATGCTACTATCGGAGTTACAGAACGGGGAATACGGCATAATAGCAAAAGTAAAAGGACGCGGGGCGTTTAGGAAGCGTATTACCGAAATGGGTTTTGTGAAAGGGAAAAAAGTAACTGTAGTTAAAAACGCTCCCTTAAGGGATCCTATTGAATACTCAATAATGGGTTACGAGGTATCGCTCCGTCGGAGCGAGGCTTCGCTAATAGAGGTTATTACACCCAGTGAGGCTAAACAAATTTTAAACTATCATCCTGATAACCATCAACTTGTCACCTATACCGAACCTGAAATTATTGACACCGGGGTAAAGGAGCTTAGCAAAACTATAAATATTGCGTTGGTTGGAAATCCCAATGCTGGGAAAACCAGTATTTTTAATCACCTTGCAGGAGCAAGGGAGCATGTTGGAAATTACAGCGGGGTTACAGTCGATTCAAAAAACGCAAAGTTTAAGTATAAGGGATATACAATTAACATTACCGATTTACCTGGTACCTACTCACTTACCGCCTATACACCCGAGGAAGTATTTGTACGGCGATTTATCCACGAGCAAAACCCTGACATTGTCATTAATGTAATTGACTCATCAAACCTTGAGCGAAACCTATACCTAACCACCCAGCTTATTGATATGGATATCAGGGTGATTGTTGCCCTTAACATGTATGATGAACTACTTGAAAAGGGCGACAGGTTCGATTACACCATGATGGGCAAACTACTTGGTATTCCATTTGTACCTACGGTGGGTAGCAAAGGTAAGGGGCTCGACAGGCTTTTAGATACAACTATAAATGTTTATGCAGAAAAGGATAAAGTTACCCGCCACATCCATGTTAACTACGGTGAAGAGATTGAAAAATCGATACTATCCATTCAAAATGAGATTAAGAAAAATACAGCTATAACCATCAACTATTCCAGCCGATACCTTGCCATTAAGCTGTTGGAAAAAGACAAGGTAGCAGATAAAATGCTGCGAAATGAACCAAACTACCAGGAAATCAGGAACCAAACCGATCGTGAGGTAAGCAGGCTCGAAAGCCTTTTCCACGAGGATACGGAAACCCTAATAACCGATGCCAAATATGGCTTTATAGCAGGTGCACTAAAGGAAACATTCAAGGAGAGCAGCCACAAGAAGCGTCTGGTTACAGAACAAATCGACGCAATACTTACCCACCGTTTACTGGGATTCCCCATATTTATTTTCCTGATATGGCTCACGTTTTACACCACATTCACCCTGGGGCAATACCCCATGGAGTGGATTGAACTGGGAGTGGAATGGATTAGTAATACCATTAGTACATATATGGCCAGTGGCCCTTTAAAAGACCTTTTGGTAAACGGGATTATAAGCGGTGTAGGAAGTGTAATTGTTTTTCTACCCAATATTTTGATCCTTTTCCTATTCATATCGCTACTTGAGGATACTGGGTATATGGCACGTGCTGCATTTATCATGGATAAGCTGATGCACAAAATTGGGCTCCATGGTAAATCGTTCATACCTCTTGTGATGGGGTTTGGATGCAATGTTCCAGCCATAATGGCCTCGCGAACCATTGAAAACCGCAATAACCGTTTAGTAACCATGCTCATTACGCCTTTCATGAGCTGTAGCGCCAGATTGCCGGTTTACATACTTATTCTGGGTGCATTTTTCTCGGAAAACGCAGGAAACCTTCTGTTTGCTATATACTTTACGGGTATACTGCTTGCCATTGGAACAGCCCTAGCATTCAAGAAAACCATTTTCAAAGCGGAGGATTTGCCCTTTGTAATGGAACTTCCACCCTACCGTATGCCAACTTTACGATCGACCCTATTGCACATGTGGCACAAGGGGTCGCAATACCTAAAAAAGATGGGGGGAGTAATCCTGGTAGCAGTAATCTTTGTATGGGCATTGGGCTATTACCCTCGCAAAGTGAACTACACAAGGGATTACAATGCCGAAATTGAAGCTATTACGCAAAAGATTTCGGAAGAAAAGCTCTCCCAACCCTCTATGGATAGCCTAAACCAGACAATACATCAGCTTGAGCTGGAAATGGAGGCCGAAAGGCAAGCCAATTCGTATCTTGGACGGATAGGCAAATTTATTGAACCAGCCATTCGCCCTCTCGGGTTCGATTGGAAAATGGGTGTAAGTCTTCTTTCAGGAGTTGCTGCCAAGGAGATTGTAGTTAGTACGCTGGGCGTACTTTACCAAACCGATCCCGATTCCGACAGCGGTGGACTTGCTCAAAAACTCCGAAACGAAACCCACCAATCAGGGAAATTAAGCGGACAGGTGGTTTTTACAAAAGTTACTGCACTCGCATTCCTTATCTTTATTCTAGTTTACTTCCCCTGCGTGGCTGTAATCTCTGCTATCAAGAACGAGTCGGGTTCGTGGAAGTGGGCTCTCTTTACAATAGTTTTTACTACCACGCTGGCGTGGGTTTTAGCATTTCTGGTTTACCAAATTGGTAATTTAATAACTGGTTGATATGGTTCAGGAAATAGCAGTATTAATAATAGTATTAGGAGCAGTGGGATATACTGCATACAATGTGTATCAAATTTTCAACCCAAAACGTATAAATTCGGGTAAATGTGCCGGATGTTCATCGGCTTCATGCACATTAAATAATTTGCATCAACCCTCAAAAAAATGAACTTTTTGCTCCTTTGTATGTTTAGCTTTATGAGGTGAAATGTAAGATGAAAAGGGTTACCCAAAAAATAGTATCAATTACTATAGCAGCTATAGTGCTACTATCCACTAGTGGGTTTAACCTTTTCATACATCATTGCCAGTGCGAGGGTGAAATTCACCTATCAATTTTTAATGAAGTTGGATGCAACCACACACACACCAAAACACATGCACACTGCTGTAATGTTCATTTTGATGAAACGCTGAAATTTGACGAAAAGCAATCGTGTGGATGCTGGAACGAGGTGTTAAAGGTTAAAACCGATAGCTACTCAAACCTTCAAAAGGTTGAAACCGGAAATCTTTTTTCAAAGTACATAGCAGTAAACCACCACAAAGGGCTAAATACATCAATTCAAAAGTTAATCACAACTTACAAAACCAATTGGGATAAAGCCCCACCCTGCAGTACGGGGAAAAAAATCTGCATTGAAAATCATCAGCTAAAAATAGCCCATACAATTTAACTATTACAGGGAGTTTTTTCTCTGTAACTCTTAATTGCGCTCAATTTTTGCTTGTAGCGCTCATATTTGATTTCAACAACAATTTAAGAATTTCTATTATGAAACGCATATTAACATTACTGTTATTATGGTTTTCAGCTCAACATATCATTAAAGCACAGAGTAAAGATTTTGTTTACGGTTATGTTTACGAGCTGAACGAGAATGGCGACACTATTCCGCTCCAAGGAGCTGCCGTAATTTGGCTGAACAGCCAAGTTGGTACAACCACCGATGAAAATGGTTACTTTTCTTTAAATAAGGTGCAAGGCAACCGGATAGCTATAAGTTTCGTTGGTTTTAAAACCGATACCATTAGTATTGAGAATGTAGATTTTCCGCTACGCCATGTCCTGAAATCAACTATAAGTATCGATGCCGTAACGGTAAAAGCTGACAGGGCAAATACCTTTATACAGCAGCTAAACCCAATACAAACAGTTGTACTTACATCCGGAGAACTTACCCGCGCTGCATGCTGCAACCTATCGGAAAGCTTTGAAACGAATGCTTCCGTTGATGTGTCGTATAGCGATGCCATTACCGGTGCAAAGCAAATTCAGCTGCTGGGGTTAGCAGGAATGTACACCCAGATGCAGTATGAAAATATACCCACAATGCGAGGGTTGGCATCAACCTTTGGTTTAAGTTATGTTCCTGGGCCATGGATGGAATCAATTCAAGTATCAAAGGGAACTGCATCAGTCAGCAACGGGTACGAAAGCATAACCGGACAAATCAATATTGAGTACAAGAAACCCTGGGCTGAGGAAAAGTCGTACCTGAACCTTTACACCAACTCGCTTGGTATGGCTGAACTTAATGCTAACTACGCATTCGATGTTACCCCCACCGTATCGTCAATGGTGCTGGTGCATGGAAGTATGCTAAGCAACCGGGTTGACCACAACCACGACCAATTCCTTGACCACCCGCTTACCCAACAGTACCACCTGTTTAACCGATGGAAGTACCAAGGGAAGAAGTGGGAATCGCAAGTTGGGCTGAAGTTTATGAATGAGGACAGGCTGGCCGGACAGGTTAAGTTTTATACCAATACGCAGCCCCTGATTGGCAACCCCTACGGGGTAAAGTACTCAACCCAGTTACTTGAGGCCTTTAACAAAACTGGATATATTTCCCAAAGGCCAAACACAAGTATTGGGCTTATCAACGCAGTATCACTCCACAACCAGGATGCAACCATAGGTGTTAGAATGCATAACGCCAAACAGCTTAGCTACTACGGCAACCTGGTTGCAATAACCTATATTGGCAATACAAACCACAACATTAAAGGAGGCGCAACCCTCAGGTACGATAGGTACGATGAAACGTTCAATAACACCCCTTACAATCGCACCGAGTGGGTTAAAGGTATTTACGGCGAATATACCTATAAACATCTGGAAATGCTTACGCTAATGGCCGGCATAAGGGTTGACCAAAATAGTAGGTTTGGTACTCTTGTGACACCCCGTTTCCACGGAATGGTAAAACCAGTTTCAACCTTAACCATTAGGTTCAGCGCAGGTAAAGGTTACAGATCGCCAAATTTCATTGCTGAGAACTCAAACCTATTGGTGAGTTCACGGAACCTGGTAGTAGAGGAAAATCCAAGAATTGAAGAAGCCTGGAATGCCGGGATTAGCATGAATCAGAAATTCAAATTTTTGGATCAAAACTATAGTTTAACTGCCGATTATTACTATGTATGGTTCGAAAATCAGTTTATTGCCGATATCGACAGGGATAACAGTACGGTTTACTTCTACAATCTGAAAGGTAAATCGTACTCAAATACCCTACAGATAGAACTCTCGGGAGAGCCAATTAGAAACCTACAGTTTACCTTAGCATATAGAATAAACGACGTGAAACAAACCATTAACGATACGTTAAAGCAAAAGCCACTTGTAAGCCGCAACAAAGGTTTGTTTACTGCTGGTTACAAAACCCCATCGCGTAAGTGGCAGTTCGACTATACCATTCAGTATAACGGCAGCGGAAGACTCACTAAAGGATTTGGTCTATATCAAGAAACCGTTTACAACCCCTACATTACCATGAATATTCAGGTAACCAAGCTGTTTCGTAAATTTGATTTCTACATAGGCGTTGAGAACCTTACAGGCTTCACGCAGAAAGATCCTATTGTATCGTGGGAAAATCCGTGGAGCTCAACATTTGACGCCTCGCAAATTTGGGGCCCCTTAACAGGTCAAAAATTTTATGCCGGATTTAGAATGTCCATCTGGAAATAGTGTAAACCTTAATATAAACTACTATGATGACAGTAAAACTTAAAGTGAAAAACATGAAATGTATGGGTTGTGTTAACACCATACTGGGAAATCTACCTGCATCCATTAAAGGGATTGCAAATGTGAAAGCCGATTTGGTTACCCAAACGGTAACCTTTGACTATGATAACGATAACGACTTAGAACTTGCGCTGGCAAAGCTAAATGAACTTGGCTATCCGGCTGAGAAATGGGATTAACTAATAAAAATTGATATGAAGAAAATTATTACAATGGTTGTAATACTGCTTGGACTAGCAGTGTTAACCACTCAAGCTCAGAAAGTTGAGATTAAGACAGTTACCTTCGAGGTAAATATGCATTGCCAATCGTGCAAAGCAAAAATTGAGCGCGATATTGTTTTTGAGAAAGGGGTAAAAGAGGTTGAAGCAACACTCGACAAGAAGTTGGTGACCATCAAATACGATGCAACCAAAACCGACCCCGAAAAAATTGCCAAAGCAATTGAGAAACTTGGTTACACCGCAAAGGTAGTGGAAACCAAGCAAAAAGGTTAATTACCATTCTTGTTGAAAAATTTTAAACGGAAACCAAACAACGTTTTCCGTTTTTTTCTACATTTGCATATACAAAACTAGGGGTGCCTGAGTAAGGCTGAGATAATACCCTTACAACCTGAACAGGATAATACCTGCGTAGGGAAGTTTTGAGGTTCGCTCATTACAGCTATTACCCAAGTTGCATCTCCTAGTTTATAATGTTTAACTAAAAACTTATAAGCTATGGAGTATCAAATTTCAAGTGGAATTGTGGATTCGTACTTCCACAAATTCAAAAAAATCCTTAATGTAGATGTTGCCATTGTGGGAGGAGGCCCTTCGGGCCTACTTGCAGCTTACTACCTTGCAAAAAACGGCCAGAATGTAGTGCTGTTTGAACGCAAGTTAGCCCCTGGCGGGGGAATGTGGGGCGGTGCTATGATGTTTAACGAAATTGTAATACAGCACGAAGCCCTTCATATAGCTAAAGAATTAGGAATTGACCATAAGATTTACACCGAGGGACTATATGTAGTTGATTCCCTTCAAGCCACTTCTGCCTTAATTTACCACGCCAGCAAAGCCGGAGCAACTCTAATGAACTGCATATCAGTTGAAGATGTTGTGATTCAGGATAAACGAGTGGGCGGTGTTGTAATCAATTGGGCACCAGTACATCGTGAAAAGTTACACGTTGACCCGATAATTGTAGTCTCGAAAGCAGTGCTCGATGCAACTGGGCACGATTGCGAAGTAGCGAAAATCCTAGAACGAAAAAACGGTATCCGCTTGAACACTCCAACAGGAGGAGTTGTTGGTGAACGCAGCATGAGTGTTGATGAAGCTGAACGAACAACCCTTGAAAATACAAAAGAGATATATCCGGGACTATTTGTGTCGGGTATGGCTGCCAATGGAGTGAGCGGGAGTTTCCGGATGGGACCCATTTTTGGAGGTATGCTACTTTCGGGTAAGAAAATCTCCGAAATCATTTTAAAATCAATTCACACATTGGTATAGTATGAGTAAAACGCCTTTGGGAATGGGGCTGTATGTAATAATTACACGCCCCACCCTTCCCTATTCGCATATTGCAGAGCAGTGTGTTAAGTTAGGCATCAAAATGCTACAGCTGCGTGAAAAACATTTGGACGACAAGGAGTTGCTTCGTGTTGCCCGTGAAATCAGAAACATTACTCGAGGCACCTGCACCCATCTGGTCATAAACGATCGCCCCGATATTGCAGCACTTTGCGATGCCGACTACCTACATTTAGGGCAAGATGATATTTCAATTGAAGACGCCCGGAAGATTGTGGGTAATATGAAGATTGGTCTATCAACCCATTCCATTGAGCAAGCCAAAGAAGCTATAAAGAAAAAACCTGACTATATTGGGTTTGGCCCCATTTTCCCAACAAATGCCAAAGCCAAACCCGATCCTCCCGTGGGTACTACTCAATTGAAACAGGTGGTTGACTTTTCAACCGTACCAGTTGTAGCCATAGGCGGAATCTTTCCTGAAAATCTCGACCTCGTTCTACAAACTGGTGTTACAAGCGTTGCCATGGTACGACACCTAATGCAAACTGAATTTTTTAATGAATGTGCTAAAATGACAATTGAAAAAATCAATGCTTATGTACACGCAGCTACAATATGCCAATAGAGGGGTTGTTACCCCTGAAATGGAACAAGCCGCCCTTCACGATGGAGTATCACCAAACTGGTTATGCTCACAAATATCATCGGGGAGGTGCGTATTACCCAAGAATATAAACCGAACCTTTAAGGCTCGCGCAATAGGCGAAGGCTTATCAACAAAAGTAAATGCTAACATCGGAACTTCCGGTAAACGTTGCCACATTGACGAGGAACTTGATAAACTAAATGTGGCGGTAAAATACGGTGCCGACTCAGTTATGGACTTATCAACAGGGGGCGACCTCCATCAAATATTACAAAAAGTACTTAAGCATTCACCCGTGATGGTTGGAACAGTACCCATATATACTGTAGTGGCTCGAAAAGATATTGCTCCTGACTCCGACAAAGCACTCTTTGATCCTGAAGAAATATTCACCGAAATTGAGACCCAAGCCAAAATGGGCGTAGATTTTATGACATTGCATTGCGCTATTACCAAAAGCAGTATTCGGTTTTTTGATACATTCAAACGCACAACCGGTATAGTTAGCCGGGGAGGTTCATTGATATACAAGTATATCAAAACAACCGGATTAGAGAATCCCCTTTACGAACATTACGATAGAATTCTGGAAATCTGTCAAAAATATGATGTTACCATTAGTTTAGGGGATGGCTTACGCCCGGGTTGCGGTGCCGACGCTAACGACCCGATTCAAATTGAGGAACTCTTGGTTCAAGGCGAACTAGTTCAACGGGCAAGGGCAAAAGGAGTTCAGGTTATGGTTGAAGGGCCTGGGCATATGCCGCTAAACCAAATTGAAATGAACATGAAATTGATGAAACGCGTTTGCGATGGCGCCCCACTTTACGTGCTAGGCCCTTTAACCACCGATGCTGCAGCAGGATATGACCATATTGCCGGAGCAATTGGAGGTGCAATTGCCGCAACACATGGTGCAAACTTCCTTTGCTATGTTACCCCAGCCGAACACCTTTGTCTTCCAACTACCGAAGATGTAAAGCAGGGTGTAGTTGCCAGCCGTATTGCAGCCCATTCGGCCGATGTGGCAAATGGATTACCTTTAGCGGTAATAAACGACCTTAAACTTTCGCAGGCCCGTTATAGTTTGAACTGGGGAAAGATGTTTGACTTCATGCTCGAACCCGAACTTGCCCGTAAACGAAAGGACGAATCGGAAAGCAAAACTGACGACTACTGCACCATGTGCGGCGAACTTTGTGCCATGAAAACATACAAGGAAACCCACAACTAATTTGTTTAACCCCAAGTTAGCCCTGTAATATTTACAGGGCTAACTAAAAATCGCTTTTATTATGGTTAATATTTGTTGTATTGCAGCACACGATTCCAGCAATGGTGCTGGTATTACTAGAGACTGTATAGTTGCTCACGATTTTGGTATTTGGGCACACCCTGCCATTACTGCCATTACAGCACAATCGTTTGAGCATGTGGAACAGATATGGCCTTTACCCCCTAATCAACTCGGCAATCAACTTGAAAGTATAGCGAAAAATTTTTCCCTTTCGGCCATCAAAATCGGAATGCTTTATTCACCTGAAAATGTAAATGTTACAGCCAATTTCCTCAGAAACCAAATAAATGTGCCCATAATAGTTGACCCTGTAATTGTTTCGAGCGGAGGTGAACCCCTGATTACTGACCAAGCGCTTAATTTGATAACCGAAAAAATTTTACCCTTAGCCAGTCTGATTACGCCCAACCGATATGAACTTGAAACTTTAACCAATCGAAAGGTAATGAACTTTAACGATGCCTTTAATGCAGCACAAGCATTGGCTGAAAAGTATAAATGCAGGATTCTATTAAAGGGTGGTCATTTTGAAGGAACTATTCTTAACGACTTTATTATTGGGGGAGGCGAAACTATTGAGGTATCTCATGAACGGAGAAAATACGAATACAGCCATGGGAGTGGCTGCGTTCTTTCTACGGCTTTGACGTGCTCTCTAGCCTTAGGATATGACAACAAGCAAGCGCTTAGCCATGCGGTGAACTATACCATTAAATATTTCGACAGTATAAATATCTCAATGATACATTAAACCCGAATTAGATATATGAAACACCCATGTAAGGCAGCTTACACAAACGAGCTTGCGAGTTCACCGAAGGTAAACACAGATGAACAAACTATGGATGTTCCATCCGCTCAATAAAGATTGTTAAAAGCAAAATAGTAACGTGTTAGTAATTAATAATATAAATATTTTGTACGGATGAAAATGTGTAAGATGCGTTCATAGAATTCAGACTATAAGCCCAACATTAGCACTGCTGTCCCAAAATAAATTAGCAGTCCGGTAATATCGACAATGGTAGTAATTGCTGGGCTAGCAGCAACAGCGGGGTCACCACCAAAGGCTTTGACGCCTAATGGAATAAGAGCCCCAATTATTGTGGCTGTTACCACTTGCAGCATAAGCGCAATGGTTATGGTTATTGCTATTGCGAGTAATGAAAACTGGCTTGGAATTGTGGTTTCCCAAGAGAGGAAAAGAATTTTCAGAAAAGCAATTATTCCTAAACACACCGCAATAAGAACTGATACCCTAAATTCTTTCCATATTACTTTAAACCAGTCGCGAACGCTCAATTGTCCCAAAGCCAATGCACGTACAACAACAGTTGCCGCTTGGCTACCTGCATTGCCACCGGTGTCGGCAACCATTGGCATATAGAGCGCCAGGATAATCAGTTTTTCCATTGCCGATTCAAACCGATGCACTATCATACCCGAAATAACACCAACAGCAGCTAACGAAGTAATCCAAACCACTCTTTTTTTGAAGTGTGTCCATACGCTTGTTTCTTCATAGTTCAAATCCTCCTCCTGGGGAATAATGCCCATGAATTTCTCCATATCCTCGGTATGCTCGGCACGAATAACCTCAATGGCATCATCGTGGCTTACAATACCAAGCAATTGGCCTTGCTGGTTAACAACCGGTATGGCCACCAAATCGTATTTCTCAATTTTAAAAGCAACGCTTTCCCTATCCTCATCAACATAAGCCACAACAAAATCGCGATAAACAATATCCACTATTTTGGTTCCGGGTTCTGCCATTATAAGGCGCTTTAGTGATACAAAACCCTGAAGCACCATGTTTGAGTCAACCACATAAACATAGTAGATCATTTTTTTGGAAGGCGCATCCTTACGGATTTTAGCCATGGCTTGCTCTACTGTCATGTCGATGCGTACCGTAGCAAAATCGGTACTCATGATACCTCCGGCGGTATCTTCGGGGTATGCGCTCAAACGAATTACCTCCTCGCGGCTTGCCTTATCAAGAAAGGGTAAGATAAGAGTTTGCTGTTCGGGTTCAAGTTTGCGATAAAAATCGATCCTATCCTGAGAGTTCATCCCGCTGAAAATCTTGGCAAAATGTTTCAGCGAAAGCTTTTGGAATATCTCCATTTGCAGCTCGTAGGGAAAATCGGCAAAAATCAAACCCTGCTCTTCGGGGCTGAACTGCTTAAAAAGTTCAATGAGTTCATCAACAGGTTTGCTTTTTAGGTAAGCCGCAACATCAACAACCGGCATCTTTTCGAGCCTATCGACTAATTGTTCAGCCGGAACGTTCTTTAATCTTTCTTCAACTGTCTGTTCGATCTCTTCAAAATAGGTTTCCTTTGTCATACCTCTAAACTTTTTTATGCCCCACCAATGAGCCAAGGCATGGTTAAACAAATGCAGCTTGTTAACCGCAATTTTCTATTGGTTCTATGAACAAAGGAAAGATTTGTGTATTTGGAACTTTTCCTCTGCCCTACTGAACCGCCATGCAAATCCTGCATAGGCGTTATCCAATAAAGCAGGGATTGACGCGCTATGCTATGGGATTATCATTAAACATAATCTACTCGCGTCAGGATCCATATATTTTTCGGATTGGTTTGCGTGCAAAAGTAAAAACATTTTACATTCAATGAACCTTAGATGATTTAAAAAAATTAAAAATTCGCTCCAAAGCTAACGTACAGCATAGTCTTTTCGGGTGCGGTAAAATGACGAAGATTTACGGAGCAACTCAGATTCTTTATAGGGCTATAGTGTATTCCGGCTAGTATGAAATGAGAGCGACTAAGGTTAAGCGGTGCTGAATGGTTTATGTAATCGTATCGGGTTAAAACATCAACTTTTGATGTAACCGAATAGCTAAAAAACGACGAAATGCCCCAATAATCGGAATTCTGTGTAAAACCATAATTTTTAACGCCATTATACTCTGCAGCCAAGCGGTAACGCTTGCCTTTAAAGCCTGCAAAAACAGAGAGGGCGCTCCTGTTGTAATCACCGGAAGCGTTTTTGGGTGCAGCCGAAAAATCGGAGTAAACCTTTACTATTGCTCCGTTAATAGGATAGTATTCCACATTGAGGGAGTAAAGGAATTTTGAATCGCTATCCTGCTGCTTAAAAGGGCCATCGCCATTGGTAACTGATAGTTGAGCCAGAAACTTGCTTTGATACTTTAAATCGACCTGAGCCCCAAAATCGGCAGGGTTTCCGTAACGATGAACCTCCTGAAAGGTGAAGTAGATATACCTGTAACCCCAAAACCTGTCCTGCGTGGTTAAGTACTGGGTGTTTAGCAGTTGCCCAACACGCAAATCGATAAACGATATTGGCGAATACTTAATCTCCGCCATTTTAAGAAATGCGGTATATCGACTTCCCTCATTGTAGCTAACATTCAATGGCTCCCCCAGGCTATCGGTTACGGAAATATTATTTGTTGTTCGGGTTACATCGTAAACTAATGTGGCCTTGAACCTGTCGTTAAGCGTAGCAGAGTATCCCAAAAGCGCCGTGGGCATTTCAAAAGCGCTGCTAGGCTTGTTACTACCAGTAAGCGTGCTGTAGAACGATGTAAAAATATTTGCCCAAACCTTTTGCTTTAACTCGCTTTCAGATGGCTTTACCTTTAATGAGTCCTGTGCAAGGGAATTTACCGTTACTAATGCAGATGCAAAAAACAATACTAATGGTCGCATACCAAAATTTTTCCTACGAAGGTAGGAATTTATGCAGTTAATCTAAAATGTGCTAGTTATATATTATTATGGAACGCTGATAAACACTGATAAGATGA
Organism: Tenuifilum sp.; assembly: GCF_037481895.1. Lineage (NCBI taxonomy): Bacteria > Pseudomonadati > Bacteroidota > Bacteroidia > Bacteroidales > Tenuifilaceae > Tenuifilum > Tenuifilum sp. Next base: position 96,313 of record NZ_JBBFKU010000001.1, on the reverse strand, counting down.
TAAACACAGATAAGTACAACCCATTAGTTCAACGTTGTGTGGGTCAATCAAATTAAAAATATGATTTTATGCAAAACACCTAGTATTTCCTTTCCTTACACCTTTGGTAACAGTTCCTCCCTTACCCACTTGTAGTTAGGCTCCATGCCGAGAATCGTTAGGTAGATTTTTTTAGCTAAATCTTTATTTCCGGCCTTTTGTGCAGCTAGTCCCATTTGGGTATATGTGTTTATATACCACCATTTCTGGGGCTTACTCACCGGGTTTTCTTTTTCAATTAGCTCAATTGCTTTACGGTAAAGCTCAACCGCCTCGGTTGGGTTGCCTCCCACAATTGAGGGTGCGTAGTGCCGTGCGTTTCCCTTTTCGATAAGCGCAAAGTAATTGGTGGGGTTTAACGCCAACGCCTCGTCGATTAGCGATGCGCTTTTAGGCCCAAGAAAAGGCGCTTTGTAGGGGCTTATTGAAATCCGATAAGCCAACAGGGCTGCCTGCATGGCTTTGGCAGTTGATTGGTAGGTAGGTATGCTGGCTAAAATATTGGCCTGCTTTTCGGCTTTATCAATAAGTTGCTTTGCTATGCTTGTTTGGTTTACACCCAGCAGGTATCCAATATAGCCATACTGTGCATGTAAAAGTCGAAATCGATTTGATGCAGAAGGATTTTTTGAAACTATAGCCTCAAGTTCACTTAACACCTTACCCCAATCGGCCATGTTACCGGAAATAAAAGCAACATAGAGCCGGTGGTCGAAATCATCGTTAATACTTGCCATTAACGGTTGCTGATTAAGCAACAAAATGGAAAAGATGGCAACTAACAAAAATCCTTTAGCCATAGAAATGCTATTATATTTTTCTTCCCTTCCATATCAGAGTTCCCCGTTTACGATTTTTTTCCCAGCGTATCACCATTTGCAGGAATGAAATCTGTTGATATGGAAAAAGTATAACAGCTTTAAAAACATTTTGTTTGGATAAGTCAGCAATAAACAAACGCGCCATTATGACCGAAAAAAAGTAAGTAAAAACCAACGGGAAAGGCATGAAAAACATAACCAGGAAAGGCCCTAATGTGGTAATGGCAGCAAAGCTGAACATTACATTCCTATTGCCGCCAAAAAATTCACAAACGTTTTTTGAGAAACCCTCAATGGCATCGCTACCGCTAGCATACATCCTACAGCGTATATCGCCTGGTGTACCAAGCAGTGTGGAAATACGATACCTCAATCGTTTCATTTCTCTGGCAATTAGGATATCCTCTACCGGATTGCTTCTATATATTTCATGGAAACGATGTTTACGGTAGGTTTCTGCCTTAAACATCATCATTTGACCATTGGCAGCCGAAAGTGACCGACGACGGCTCCACAAAACGAGCTTTAAGGGCAATAACGACAGTAATATCCACTGCATTACAGGAACAGTGATGGCCTCACCAAATGAGCCTAGCACCTGGTATGGGAAAAACGATAGTAGATGAAGTTTCTTATGCTGCATGTAAGCCAAGGCTTGCCCCACAAAACTTTTCTCCACCCTAACATCGGCGTCAAGGAATAAAAGGTAATTACCATTTGCCTGTAAGGCAAGCTGATGACAGGCATTATTTTTCCCCAGCCAACCCTCTGGCAAACCACTGCCGTTTATCAACCTAAATCGGTTATCGGCCTTCACAAACTGCTCAACAATTTTACCGGTGGCATCGGTTGATAAATCGTTGTAAACAATTACCTCAATATTGGTATAGCTTTGCGATTGCAAATCGGCAAGCAGGTTTTGAATATTTGCCTCCTCATTGCGTGCAGGAATAAGCACTGAAACGGTTTCGGACGATATTATCGGATAGCTCTGCAGGTAGGGTTGAGTAAAGTAGTTGAAAAGCGCAACCAAAAACCGAATAATTGCAAAAATTACAATAGGAAGCACTAGGTAAAACAGTATCATTGTCTGTGTATTTTGTCCTGTTTGTGAATGCTCTGTTTTAGGAATAGATTATAGGTAAGCTGGAATTGAGTTAAGCTAAAATCCTGTAGCCGCTCATATTCTTGTATATATATGGTTAGCGATGGTTTTGGGTAGGCGTAGTAGTCAATAAGATTGGCGCACATCAGCAGCCTGAAGTTGTCCGATTGCTCCACTATACGTTCAATACCCTTTTGGAACTCAAGTGCCATGTGATGCTGGCTATACAGTTTGCCTTGAGGATAAAAAACTAATAGGTTATTGGGTTGTTTTATAACCTCAGTGGCAAACCTTAAGCTCTCAAGCATTCCTTTTGATGTGGGAGCAATGGAAAAAGCACCCAGTTTTGCAAAAAAACGATGCCTGCTAAGCTCACTTTCGAGCATCATCAGGTAAAACTTTTTGTGTAGCAGCATGGTATTAAGCTTCCATGCAAAAAAACCATCCCACCAGCTAAAATGGTTTGGTACAAGTAAAATTGGGCGATTATCAGGAACAAAATCGCCCTCAATTCGGATTTCCCTGAAATTACGTCTCAGAATATAGTTAAAGTAAGCATTGAAGGATCTCTCATACAATGCGTTATGTGCCGGTTTAATCACTTCAATACCAAATTTTAAATCAACCTAAAAATAAGGTTTAGAACGATAAAAAACAAACCATGCATTACCGTAAAAGTATTCGCAAGCGGGTTATGCAATTTTGTTGCAAACCGGTAAAAGATGCTAAATACTATGAACGAGAATAAAAACCAACCGATATAGTTATGAAGGGGAGGTGTTTGTAAATCCCACCGCCACATATCGAGCCGGATGGCTACCGGCTCAAGCACCCAGTCAAACAACGTTAGGATGATAGCTGATATCCCCGATTTTAGGATAGGGTTGACACTCCATTTCTGCAAAACAAAGGTAACAAGGTAAACAAGCATCATCCAGTTAATGGCCATATTCAGGGGTGTTCCAAATACTCCAAAACCCAAAGAACTGCCATACATGTACTGGCCAAAAATCAGCCCCGTGTTAGTTCCAATGGCCTCAACTAAAAAACCCAGTAAGCCAATCGATGCCAAAGTAATCCAAAACCTTAAACTATGAGGTTTGTGGAATAACATTAGTATCAAAAACGATACTGGAACAAAAATGGAAGTAACTTTAAAGTATTGTGGATTATCTATCTTTATTGAGATACCCAAAACGCCAATAAGGTAAGCTATGGGGATTATCACCCTAAAATATCCAGCAAGCCGATTCATGCTACAAGGGTTTGAAATAGCTATCAACAATCTTGGCCGAAGCTAGGCAAAGCGGAATTCCTCCGCCTGGGTGAACGCTTCCGCCAACAAAGTAAAGACCTTTAACATTTTTACTTCTGTTTGGATGGCGGTTGAACGCTGCCATTCTGTTATTGGAACTAATTCCATAAAGCGAACCGCGGAACGACCCGGTACGTTTCTCAATCCGAACGGGATCCAAATAGTCCTCGGCTACAATTAAACTAGCCAAATCAATGCCTAGCATACGTTTAATCTTTACTAGTATGGCCTCGCGGGCTTTGAGCCTTAGTTCATCCCAGTCCTGCCCAGTATTTGGAGGTACATTTATCATCACAAACCAGTTCTCATGTCCATCGGGAGCATCAGCGGCAATACGTTTTGAGGTGATAAATATGTAAACGGTTGGGTCAATGAAAATTGAACCTTGCCCCATGGCCTTAAATTCCGAGTAGTAATCGGACGTAAAGAGGATATTATGGACATCGAGCTTAGGGTGTATCCCCTTAACCCCAAAGTAAAAGATTAATGCAGATGATGATGGCTGCTGTGCAGCCAATCGGCTGGCTAAAGGAACCTCGTGTAAAAGCGTTTGGTATGCCGTGAAAATATCGGTGTTATTGACCACATAGTTGCATTCAGCACTGCTTCCATTTACCTTAATGCCTACCACTCGGCCATTTCGGATATCAACCTTATCCACATGAGTGTTATATTCAAATTCAACACCCAGGTTTTGGGCAATTTTAACCAGTTCGGTGGTTATGGCATACATCCCTGAAGTAGGAAAGTAAGCTCCAATATTATGCTCAAGGTGGGGTATCATGGTAAGCGTTCCGGGTGCAAGGTATGGGTTTGAGCCATTGTATGTGGCATACCTATCAAAGAGTTGGATTGTTCGGTGGTCAGAAAAGTACTTACAGTTTACCTCATGCATGGTCTCGAACGCTTTCAGCTTTTTTGGATTCATGGCAAGCTTAAGCGATTGCAGGGTAAAAAAGTTTTTTAGCTGAGGGAAAGGACTATATACAAAAGTATTGGCTGTAAGTTCGTAAAGCTCTCTACTCTCCTTTAAGTAACGGAGAACTGCCGTATGCTTATCGTAGAACTTTTGGGCTACCTCGTCGGCAAAACGTTCAGGCTCAGCCCATGCATCAAGGACAGTGCCATCGGGAAAAAAGTAACGGGTGATTAGCTCAAGTTTTTGGTAACTCAAAATGGAATCGCCCCTGTTTCTAATAAGTTCATCCACCAGCTGTGGTAAAGTAAATAACGATGGCCCCGCATCGAACCGAAAACCTGAAAGTCTTAGCTCATTCAATTTACCTCCTGCATTGGGTTGCTGCTCAAATACTTTAACCCTATACCCCTTGCGTGCCAATCGGATTGCTGTGGCAATTCCGCCAATTCCCGCCCCTACCGTTGAAACCGTTTGCATACTTTTTTAAACAAAATAAGGCATTTCTGGTTAATACTCATGGTAAATTTAATTAAAATTGTATATTTAATGTGTGTTAATGTGTTTTAAATAGTAAATAAGCATTTATGGCAAAGAAAGTTGTAATTGTTGGGACTGGGCTTGGTGGTTTATCAGCTGCACTTAGGCTAACAACGCTTGGCTTTGAAGTGGAAATGATTGAAAAGTACCATCAACCGGGAGGCCGTTTAAATAAGCTGCAACACAATGGCTACACCTGGGATATGGCGCCAACTTTCTTTTCCATGAGCTATGAATTTAAGGAACTTATTGATTTTTGTGGAATAGAAAGACCTTTCGACTTTTTTGAGCTCGACCCGCTCTACAAGGTAAATTTTAGCAATTCCAATAAGTTTTTTACAATACATAAAGATATTCACAAGCTGGCCAGGGAGTTTGAAGGAATTGAAGACGATTTTGCAGAAAAAATGTACCAATACCTGGAAAAAACGGGTAAGCTATTCCACGATGTGGAAAACAGAATTGTGCGCCGCAACTTTAACAGCTTGCTTTCATACGCATTAGGGCTAGCATCGGTACCGTGGGGGCATGCTCCTCTAATGGTTAAATCGATGTGGGATGAGCTTAACCGAAGGTTTACCAGCTACGAGGTGAAAGTGATTTTCTCATTGGTGGCATTTTTCCTTGGGGCAACACCATTCGATACCCCTGCGGTTTACTCCATTCTTACCTATACTGAGCTGAAGCACGATGGATACCATAACGTTCGCGGTGGTATGTATAAGATTGTTGATGGCATTGTTGATATTCTTTCAAAGCGGGGTGTAAAATTCCACTACAATACCGAGATAGTTGATTTTAAATACACCAACAGAAAACTAACCGGTGTTATTGACCAGAATGGCAACATATGGAGTGCTGACATTTTTGTTGTAAATGCCGATGCAGCATGGTTTAGGGGTGCAGTACTTAAGCGTAAAGCCTACAGCGAGAACAAGCTCGATAGAATGAAATGGACTCTTGCCCCTTTTACTGTTTACCTGGGAGTAAAAGGTAAAATTGATGGTTTAAGTGTTCACAACTACTTTTTGGGAACTAACTTTAAGGAATACAGCTCCAAGATTTTTAAGAATCAGGTAAGTTTAGAAAAACCTTACTACTACGTTAATGTCCCATCGAAAGCAAACCCTGAGTTTGCCCCTGGTGGAAACGAAAGCCTTTTCATTCTTTGCCCTGTTCCCGACTTACGCTATAAACCCGATTGGACCGATAGCCATGAGTTAGCCCAAAACATCATAGTTGACCTCAGTGAGAGGGTTAATTACGATATTGCAGGAAATGTTGAAACACAAATTATTTACAACCCGGCGCACTGGCAAAAAATGTTTAACCTATACAAGGGTAGCGGTCTTGGCCTTGCCCACGATTTAAACCAAATAGCTTACATGCGACCCCACAATACCGATGAATTGTTCAAAAACCTATTCTATGTGGGTTCAAGCACCATTCCCGGAACAGGGCTACCAATGGCAGTTATTAGTTCAAAATTAACAGTTGAGCAAATTGTAAAACGGTATGATGACCGAAAGAATTGAACTATACAATAATGTTTGCCTTGAGTGTAGCAAAATAACAACCAAACGCTACAGCACAAGTTTTTCCTTGGGCACACGACTTTTTGATAAACCTACCCGCGATGCCATTTATGCCATATACGGATTTGTTCGTTTTGCCGATGAGATTGTGGACTCATTCCACCCCTACAATAAGGCCGAACTCCTTAATCGCTTTAAGGCCGATACCTACAAAGCAATCGAGGAAGGTATCTCATTAAACCCAATACTACAAAGCTTTCAGTTAGTGGTCAATAAATACAACATTGACCAACACCTGATAGATGCCTTTTTGCAAAGCATGGAAATGGACCTTAGTCCAGACACCTACGATAGGGATAAAATTAGTAAGTATATTTATGGTTCAGCCGAAGTGGTAGGACTTATGTGCTTAAAAGTTTTTTGCAGGGGCAACCAGCAGAAGTATGAAAAGCTTTACCAACCAGCCCAGAGGCTTGGCGCTGCATTCCAAAAAATCAACTTTCTGCGCGACATGGGCGAGGATTTTAACGATCTGGGTAGGGTTTACTTCCCCAATGTTGATTTCAACAACTTTACACCTGAAAAAAAACTAGAAATTGAAACCGATATCCAATCGGATTTTGATGCTGCTCTTGAAGGAATCAAAGAGCTTGAAAGCAATTCCAAGCTAGGTGTTTACGTAGCTTACCGATACTACCTTTCGCTCTTCCATAAGATCAAACGGATTCCTCCTCACAAGCTTCTTGGTAAACGTTACCGTATTAGCAACACAAAAAAGGCATTACTCATGGCAAGCAGCTGGGCAGGAGTTAAAATTGGGCTGATTTAATGAACTGCTTTCACTAATCCCATGGGGCTTTATGTGCTTTTTTTAATTTTTACAATTTTGAAGTATAGTCATAGTCTATAGGTCTTGCACAAAAATAGGTTTGAATCACTTAAGTAACCTTTTAGCTATCTAAAAATTTAATGTCACCCCAAGTATTCGCCAACTGTTCATAAATCCTTTAGGCCTGTTAATATTTTTTTACCAACAAACCAAATACACAACTATCTGTTTATTATCACTTTAGCATAAGCCTTACGTTTAAAATAACATTTTTTATTACTGACATTTACATAAGAGCCTTCAAGGGCAAACATCGTATTTAACTAATTCCAATATTTGAATATAATTTGGCTATAGGAAATCAAAGCTAAGCAATTCGATAACAACACTTTAAAGACTAAAGCTATGAATGGTGAACTAGAATTTGAGCCGATTGGGCAAGCAGAATACTGCGACGATGAAGAACCTCCAAGTGGTGGTAAATATGACAGGTATGTAGATTCTGCTAATTATTTAGAGGTCAAAAATCATTCTGCCAAAGCGTTCCCTATAAATGATAACACTCAAAGTTTTATTAAAAAATTTTATCCTGGAGTAACTAACGAGGAATGGAATAGCTGGCGATGGCAGCTTAAAAATAGCATAACATCGATAAAGCATCTAAGCAACTTTATAGAGCTAACACCGCAAGAAATAGAAGCTATTGATAATCCGCATCACTCATTACCTTTAAGGATAACCCCATACTATGCAAGTTTAATAGGTAGAGATAACGAAACGGATCCTATTAGGCGATGTATGGTTCCAACCATAAACGAACTATTACTTTCCAAGGGTGAATCATCGGATCCGCTGGAAGAACAACACTATAGCCCTGTGCCAAATCTGGTACATCGCTATCCCGATAGGGTCTTATTCCTAACCACTGGCTTTTGCTCTGCTTACTGCCGATACTGCACCCGTTCGCATATGGTTGCAAAGGACAAGTGCCATGTTGGGGTTGATGCATGGCAACCTGCCCTTGAGTATATCAGAAACCATAGCGAGGTAAGAGATGTTCTAGTATCGGGTGGCGATCCTTTAACCATGAGCGATTCCCACATCGAATACCTATTGCAGAACCTTAGGGCAATTAAGCATGTTGAGATCATCAGAATTGGCACCAAAGTGCCCGTAGTTTTGCCCCAGCGAATAACACATAACTTACTGCGGATACTCAAGCAATACCATCCTCTTTACATCAGTATCCACTTTACGCACCCAGCCGAACTTACCCCCGAAACAGCTGAGGCATGTGCACGCTTAGCAAATATTGGAATACCCTTGGGAAGTCAAACCGTATTACTAAAAGGTATTAACGACAACGTTGATACCATGAAACGATTAATGCAGGGGCTTCTTAAAATTAGGGTCCGTCCTTACTACATTTACCAGTGCGACCCCATTCACGGATCGAATCACTTTAGAACAAAAGTCTCAAAAGGGATTGAAATAATTAAAGGTTTGCGTGGATTCACAACTGGCTATGCAGTGCCGACCTTTGTTATTGATGCCCCCGGTGGTGGTGGAAAAATTCCTTTGTTACCGGAATACTTCCAGGGCGAAATTGATGGAAGGGTGATTTTGAAGAACTATGAGGACAAAACCTTCTACTATCCCAACCCAATTGATTAAAAACTGATTAATCTGGCATTATGTTAAAAGTGGGATTAACCTACGATTTGCGTAGCGATTACCTCAAACTTGGCTATTCCGATGAAGAAACCGCTGAATTTGACTCGGAAGAAACAATTGAAGCAATAGACAATACACTAACCACACTGGGGTATAAAACTCAACGAATTGGCAATATTTTTTCTCTTATCGATAGGATAAATAAAGGCGAGCGGTGGGATTTAGTATTTAATATTTGTGAGGGTATGCATGGAATTGGTCGTGAGGCACAAGTTCCGGCATTGCTCGACGCCTATAATATTCCTTACGTTTTTTCCGATCCGTTAGTTCTGTCGCTCACACTTCATAAGGGACAAACAAAACGCGTTGTAAGGGATTGTAACATTCCAACTGCCGATTTTGCTATTGTTGAATCAATTCAGGATATTAAGCATATCAATTTACCCTACCCTCTTTTTGCCAAACCTGTTGCCGAGGGAACGGGTAAAGGTATTGATGGTAGGTCAATTATTACCTCAAATTCCGATTTGCAACTGGTTTGCCAAAATCTTTTAGCAAGATTTCAACAACCGGTGCTGGTGGAAACATACTTACCCGGAAGGGAATTTACTGTAGGGATTGTAGGCACTGGAAACAGTGCAAAATCAATTGGAGTAATGGAAATAACCATTACTTCAAAAGCCAAGGAACAAACCTACTCGTTTCATACCAAGGAGAACTGGAAGGGCGTAGTTGAATACACCATGGCTTCGGGTGAAATTGAAAAGGCATGTGCGGATACAGCACTAAAAGCATGGCGCTGCTTAGGGTGCAGGGATGGTGGACGGGTTGACCTGAAAATGGATGCTTCAGGTATTCCAAATTTTATTGAGGTTAACCCTTTGGCGGGGTTAAACCCATCACACTCCGATTTACCTATGCTCGCCCGTAATAATGGAATTGACTATAGGCAACTCATCAAGCTTGTAGTTGATTCTGCATTGATAAGATTAAATGGTAGTGTATGAATCTTAAAGATCTTAAAGCAGTTATCCTATACAACGAGCTTTCGGCAAACGCTGGCCCCGATGAAGCTGATGTCCTAGACCAAGTAAATGTAGTTTCCAATGCTCTTACCACCTTGGGTATTATGCATTCTACGCTAGAGTTTTCACTTAACCTTGAAAAAGTTCAGGAAAAGCTAATAGCGTTGAAGCCCGATTTTGTGTTTAACCTTGTAGAATCCGTTAACAATAAAGGGAATCTTATTTTTCTTGCCCCAGCCCTATTAAATTCACTTTCAATACCATTTACAGGGGGCTCTCTGGAAACCATTTTTCTGACTACCTCAAAAACCCTTACCAAGGAACTAATGAGCAAGGCAAGCCTACCAACACCTGCTTGGTTTCATGGCAAAGGAAAGTTTACGGCAGAAAAAGGGAAAAAATATATTGTAAAACCAATTTGGGAGGATGGTTCGCTTGGCCTTGATGAAAATTGCGTTTTTGATGCAACCGATCCTAATTTATTAAAACACGTTGAAACACTAAACTTTAACACACACTTTGTTGAGGAGTATATCGATGGGCGTGAGTTTAACATTTCCATTCTGGCAGGCCCCAAGGGCCCTACCGTTCTACCCCCCGCCGAAATTATCTTCGAGAGCTATGAGCCAACTAAACCTAAAGTAGTTGGTTATAAAGCCAAATGGGACGAAAGTAGCTATGAATACCTTCACACCTTTAGGACATTCGATTTTAATCCCAGCGATGATGAGCTAATTAAGAAACTACAAAAAATATGTATTGATTGCTGGAGTGCCTTTAATGTTAATGGATATGCCCGTGTGGATTTCAGGGTTGACCAAAATGGAAATCCTTACATCCTTGAAATCAATGTAAACCCATGCATTTCGCCCGATAGTGGATTTTATGCAGCATGCCAAAAGGCATCAATACCATTTAACGAAGCAATAAATAGAATAATACATGATATTCCATCGTTTAAGCCGTAAGCCATGCAAGGATTAACTATCAGAACTGAGCCGGTCCCCAAGGATATTGAATCCATCAGAAACATTGTCAATTCCTCCGGATTTTTTCAGGAATATGAGATTCCTGTTGCTGTTGAGTTAGTGGAGGAACGATTAGAAAAAGGTGAAGCAAGTGGTTACTTCTTTGTTTTTGCCGAGGTGAATGGTGAAACAATTTCGTATGCCTGCTTTGGTCCAATTCCCTGCACAAAAAACAGCTACGACCTTTACTGGATTGCAACCAGAAACGATTTTCGAGGGAATGGGGTTGGCAAAGTAGTTCTGAAGGAAGCCGAAAAGGAAATCAAAAGACTTGGCGGAAGAGCCATATATATTGAAACTTCCTCGAAGCCACTTTATAAACCAACCCAAAAATTCTACCTTGACAACGGATACAGGATTGAAGCCATACTAAAGGATTTCTACGATTTAAACGACGATAAGCTAATTTTCACAAAGCAGCTTGACTGATTTTGTTAGCCATTAAAACAAATGAAAAGCCCCGCAGAAAGCGGGGCTTAGTATTCAAACCCTTTAATCCGGAACCACAACTTTCTGTACTACCATTTCCGATTGACCACCGTCGCTGGTCATCACTACAATCCCGTACGTGTTTGAACCCTTTAAAGGTGATGTATCAGTAAACTCAAGGATATTGGGTTTTAACCCTTTCAGTTCAACAAAATCTTTATCGCCATTTGCTCTATATACTACAAACCAATAGTTTGTTGTAGTAGTACCCGGATATTGCCATTTCAGTGTAACCGATTTACTTTGCCTATTATACTGAGCGGTTAGCTGTTTTATAGGTTCACGCTTGCCCGTATCGTATGGGCGAACCGAAACGGCATTAGCCATTTTTGATACATTTCCTGAACTATCAACACTCGCAATGGTGTAATAGTAAGTTGTTTTTGGCACAACCTTGAAATCAACATATTTATTTATGCCCGGTTTAAGGCTATCGACAATAACCCATTGCGAGTCGTTATCAGCTCTACGGTATAATCGTTGAATTGCCACATCGGTGCTTGGACTACAATGCCAGTGTAAAGTAACCGATTTTTCAGTAACAGTAACATCATTAATTACAGCGGGAGCAGGAGGATTAGAATCGGGACGTCGGAGTTTGAGGATTGGTGACAGTTCAGAATACTGATACCTGCTATTCACAGCAGCAACCCTGTAAAAAATATTCTTTGACAAAGTGTTAAGCGAAATGGAGTCGATAAATACCGTATCGGGATGTATTAAGCCATTAACGGCAATAAACTCGTGCGAAGGGTCATTTGACCTGTAAATCCTATAGCCAGTAATATTTTTAGAGTTAACGGGTTTCCACGTTAGGGTTACATAACCATTTTTATCGATTTTACCCTTTACATCCTGTGGCACTTTTGGAGAAGGAGTTTCAGAAAGAGTTGCTAAAATTGGAAGCGAAAAACCCAAATTTCCTGCAGTATCTACAGAGGCTACCATGAAGTATGCCTCAAAATCATCGCCCATATCAACTACATACTCCCGGGTGTTTTTGGAAAGCGGTTTATTAGTAATAAATCTGTATCCGTTATTGGCATTATCGCTTTGCGAAATAACAAAACCTTTTAAATCGGCAGGTTGCGATTTATAATCCCATGAAAGTTTAATCTTTCCTGAGGCTATTTGAACTGTTTTTTTCAGTATTGGGGCAGCAGGTGGTGTCAGATCGCGGGAAAATGCTTTTATCTCAGCGGGTGCACTTAACTCTCCAAATGGAGTTACACCAACTAAACGGTAGCTGTAAACCTTGTAGTTTACGGTTGCAGTATCGATATAGAGTATATTTTCCGTAGCAACCTGGTTAGCACTTTGAGCATGTACGATTGGCATTTGGTTTTTAGCGTAAAATGTCTTGCCACCATCATCGGAACGATAGAGGTAATACCCAATATACTCAGAGTTAAGGGCATTAGGCCATAGAAGTTGGATAGAACCATCGCCGCTCCGATAGTTGAAACCAACAGGGGAAGTCAAAGCCTTGGCTGGTTGGGTTTCAACCATTATGTATGCTGTATCAAAAGTCATCGCCTTTGTAGTTTCAACCAACATTACCCGATAGATATATCGGGAGTTGGGAATAACCTCTCTATCAACAAACCTTAACCCCAAAGCATTTGCGGTAATCAAATCGTTATCGGCAGCAAAAAGTGCAAATGAGTATCGGTTTGTTAACTCATCGGCGGCATTCCTTAGATTAATCAGACTGTCCGATTTAAGGGGATTTGGAATAAACGAATTACCATACAATGCCTGGGCGGCTATAGCCGAAAATTTATTGTTTGCGCCGGCATATTTCATCCACGCTTCGAGTTGCATGGGTTTTATGGGCTCCTGGGTAATGGGCTTGTAACCATTACTGGCTATCTCTTTCCCCTCCTCCATCATAAATCGTTCAACACGATAACCAACCGTATTGGCAATAAGCCATCCACCTGGTGTTGTTGGTGCCCAACGCAGGACTACTGAATCAGATGTTGCCCGAGCAATCATCTTTATGGAAGTATGGTTTGCCCCCGACTTATCAATTTGTTGTGGCAGAACCTTTGCTGGTAACAACAGAATTACAATGGAAATGGAGCTAAATATATTTAGAATAGTTCTCATTGCTAATGAATTTAAAAGTTGATATTATACTGTAAGTTGCCATATATCTCGCTGTAGTTTTGCGATATTACGCCATAGCCCCGATAGCTGTTGTTGGTAATGAAAAAACTCAAACTACCATATTTTTTTAAGCTATAGGTAGCATTCACCCTGAATACCAATTGTGTGCTTTTATCGGTTACCTCAACCCAGTTTACTCCTATACTTGCTGAAGTATTTAACCTATCCTTGAAAAAACGCTTTCCAACTGTTTCGCTCACATGCGTTATTGTGGAGGTGTATAAATCCATCGCGGTTTTATTGTAGAGTAAGGTGGTACTTAACGATAATGAACTTGGGAAGGTCAGAATATGAATCACATTTACCCCACTTGTTTTCATATTATTGAGATTTTGTGTGTATGCGTTTTTATCGGAAGAATTCTGATAGCTGAAGGTAAGCATAACGTTATTATTACCCCCCAATGCCTGGAACGATAATCGAGGAGTGAGGGTGTATGAGTCAAACACATTTGATATGCGTAGGGTATCAATCTTATGCCCTGACTCTATTTGGTTCTTACTATAGTTTCCGTCAATACCAAACATGCGGGTAATTTGATATGTAGCACTTAGCATTCCAGTAAACCTGCTTGTGGTGGCCATGCGATTATCGCGTAGGTTATTGTAGCGCAACCCAATGCGTGAGCGTAAGATCAATTTATTTCCAAATAGGCGCAATCTGGGCGAAAGGGAATATTCCAACAAATCGTTTGGCATAAGTGCATACCCAAGGGTATTAAACCCTGGGCCAACCCATCGGGCACCTAACGATACAGACCAATATGCTGAAGGATTGATATCGAGGCTTAACATACCAGCGCCATCGATACGAGAAGAGGCATTGGGAGTAAAAAGAAACCCAGGAACATCAACCTTAACATTATCGAGTTTTTCAGAATTAAGGTTTGATGAGTAAGCTGATAAGGCTCCTTCCCCCCTAAGCGTTACATATTCACCGAAACGCATGCCAAAATCAACCGATGTAACAAGATTTTCAGCAGGCATAACTCTGACTGAATCGCTTTTTACCGATGTGGAATCGTCTTTTGCGTGGAACAGGTTAATATTAAAGTATGATTTGGAAAGATTTCCATACCCTAACGATACGGCATAAGCGGTTTGGCTATACACTCCCGGTGCAAAACTTACCTTATCGGGTTCAATAGCCTGTCGGCTTCGGCCATAAACCGCTTTTAACCTGAAATTACCTGGCGTTAACTCAAAACCGCCACCCAGCAAACGTAAATCGCCAAAGGTAAGATCGGAGAAACGGGTTGAGAAATAGCCTGCATGCAACGTAAGCCAGTTCGATATCTTTGGGCTTACACCAAACTGATTAAATGGTTGCTGGAATCGGGTTTGACCGGTAGTAAAGTAAAGCTCAAAGGGGAGCTCTACCATATCCCAAAGCATAACGCTAGCACGAACAATACCGTACTGCATATTTCCTGGCTGGCGGGGATCAATTCCGCTTGAGGAATAGAAGTTGCTGGTTAGAGTTGCAGATGCTTTAACATCTACTCTCGACTTCTTTGTTTCATCCTGAGCCTGAGATACCATAAGACAAGTAACCAAACAGGCTGTTATACTAATTTGCAGATACCTTTTCATAGTATTCAAGTATTTGCTTTTTAGTAAATAAATGGTTTACTTATGGTAACAGGCTCAGTGTCAATAATCCTACAACCAAAGTAATCGTAATAGAAATTAATTGGGTAGGATCCCCTGAACATTCGCTGGTAATTCCTATTTACTATGGAATTTAATCTACTTCGTTTTGCTGCATTAAGGGTAACAAGGGGATTCGATAGCGTTGCCATCGCCCGATTTCTGAGGCTCATAAAATCGGCAGGGACAATAATGCCATGGTTATAGGTTAGCTTGAGGTAAGGAGTTGAAGACGACTGGAACAAATTTAAATTTTGCGGTTGCGACGAGGTAGAAAACCCACTTTGAACAACAGCAGCCGCACCAGTAGCTGATTGTCCAGTGCCACCAGTTCCTCCTATTCCAAATGGTTGACCAAGTGAATTCACTGAAACTGGCATTCCTGTATTGAAATCGATATCAACAAAATTTAAAGAAGGATCGCTCATATACTGGTTATACCTAATCGGGCCACTCCAGTATCCATTGCTTTTCATCCATTCAATTTCATTGTAAACCAATGGGTTGGCAAACTGGTTATGCCATTGGGAATTGCGCTCCGATGCATTAATCTTAACAAGCGGGCCAAATCTATTAACAGTTCCTGAAGAAACCCAGGTAATTGGAGTAAAATCAAACTTATCGAAACACTCACTCCCCTGGTAATTTGCGGTAAGCCGTTCAAAATTCCCATTTACCTCAGCCGATGTTGAAACATGATTAAATGTTGCCAACTTTTGGCTCAGAGTATTAAACCTGCTAGTAGAGAACCATATTGCATAGAGCAACCTCTCACCCGATGTAAGATTTGAATTTTGGTTAATAGTTCTCCTCACCAAATTTACCTGGGATCCACCTCTATTATAGATGCTTGTTTCGTTTACTGATAAAGCCGAGGTTATTCCACCGCTATTCAAATATTGCTGACCTAACTCAAGCATTCGAGCCAGGTTTGGATCGTTTGGAATCTCCTTCCTAATAAACTGAATGTAGTATGATTTACTGTTGATCAGATTAGGAATATCAAAGAGCAAAGTGTTGGTTGAAGCATTATAGGTAAGCGGCACATCAACTAGTATTAATGCAATATCGGTAGGCATAAAACGGGCAATAAATTGCACATCGTAACCCTCACGGGGTTGGAACAAGTAACTTTGCCCCGATTTTAGCTGAACCCTCCCGGCTCGGCATTCGTCCTGTAAGAAATATTGGTGTCCCATAACCGGGTAGCTGTAGGCAACATTCTGCTCAGTAATTCGGTCGGGTCTAGAGCCAGTTTTGAAGGTTGTTACAACCTGCTGTTTTATAACCTGTCCGTTTTGGTTTGTAGCTGGCCGCCATGCTCCATTAACAAGCTCTTCGCCGTAAACTGAGGCCATCACCTTAAAATTGGTATGTCCTTCAAGCATTTCGAATGGTTTGTAGTATGCAGAAAATCCTTCGGAATCAATGCTTAACCTTCCAGGTATAGAGTCGTTACTGGTAGCTTTAGTAATTTTAAACCTGTCCAGTTTAACTCTAAAGGTTCGTATGCGGTTTTGACCATTATTGGTCATCTCCTTAACCTGGAAAGGTTCATTTAGCTTGAAGTTCAAAGCCAACTGGGCTTCGGTTGAAACATCCACCCCATTTTGTCCGCTTACTGGACTTATATCGGAAATCAGGTCGATACGAGTTAAGGGATTATCACCTAGCATTTGGCATTCATCGCCCATACTAAAACGGTAATTGCAATAACCCTTAACGGCACCACCAAGAATGCTGTAATTTCCACCAATTGCTCCTTTCATCCAGGTTGGGTTTGGCAATCCAGCCTCGAGCATGGCTGCAGAGTTCAAACTGAGGATTTCATAATCGCCACTGGTAAACCATACATCAACGTGCATACCTATTGAAGCGTTAAGGTAGGCATAAACCTGTCCGGTTGCATACCAACCGTTGATACCCAGTTCACCACTTCGGCCATCGCACGAAATACCATTATACTTAAGCATTGCCATATCGTATCCGGCCTGGGCAGCCACATCGCCGTAAAAAATCATATACTGTTGACGCCCTGTGCTAAACCCGGTGCTAGCACCTAATGCAATACCATTCCCCGTTTCAATCATGGGGCTACGACTTTGAGAATAACCCGGAAATGCTTGCTGTATTTCATCTGGTAATGCGGGTGGTGGCGGAAGTTGCTGTCCCACCATTAGGTAAGCATCGCTCCTAAGCCAGTCGGCAAAGGTTAATCGCATACGTTTATTGGGTTCTCCAAACTTAACATACCATAAATCGGGTGCAAAATGCATAACCATTTGCCCTGAACCAGTAAGGGGTTGGTAATTTACATTTGCGTTAAAAACACCATGAAGGGTTTGTTCAGGAACACTATAGGTAATATCGGCATCAGCAGTAATTTTTGCTTTACTCCTATCGGCAATGCTGCAAAGCATGTATCCGTTCCCAAGCAGGGAAACAGTACCCAAACCACCGCCACTCTGGAACTGTGCCTGCAAGGTAAAATCGCCGTTAAAGGTTTCGGCTGAGGGGTGTGTTCCCATTACAACCTGCGCCGATAACCCTAACGAAGCTGAGTTGTCAGGAACATAGGTGAATCCTGAGTTGGTTTTTGAAGGATTTTTACTGCTATCGGGTGTAGCAGCCTGTTCGGCCAGGTTTGTTGTGCCGGAACGGCGCATCTTATACCAAGCACCTCCGCCAAAACCATACACAGCAAAATTTGAAAATACTGGCAGCCCTGTAGGTAATATGGTTTTGGCATCGATATACCAGTATCTGAAATTGTTAACCATTCCAAACTGGGCAGTTGCCGAGGCCGTAATTTTATCGATAAAACTTGCTGTTACAACCCCTCGGTATCCATCGCCATAGGTGGCATCGGATTGGAAAAGGTTCAAACCCCCGCGCACCTTAACAGCACCCAAATCGGCGTTTACGCCAATTGAATCGAGTTCAACCCCATCAAAAACAAAGCGCTGCCGCCCTTGTTCATTTAGCAACTTGCTCCACAAAGTTAAAGTTGTAGTGCCATTCACCGCATTACTTCCTGGTTGTAAACCAATATTCAGGTTGAAACGAATTCCTGGTCCAAAAGCACCATCGCTAAAACGCGTTACTGAACTTACGCCATCAATATTAACTGGAAATCCGGCCAAGGAGTGCTGTGGGCTGGCAAAATCCCAATTACCATTCTCAACGTATGGTTCAGTGGTTTTAAACTTAAGCCCCTCAACCTTTATACCCTTAAAATCTAATTTCGACAAAATATCGTTAGAACCCTCAAACGATAAAGTCGCATTGATATTTGCCTCGGCTTTAACATCTTTTTTATCGTAGGTTATTTTGATGGAAGTTGCGGGGTCAATTTTCATTTTGGTCGGAAGCCATGATATGGGTATTTCCCGCTCATAACCATGTTCAGTGTTTACAACTAGCTCGAGATTATAGTCTTTACTAATGGTGTTATTGTCCTGGTTCACGCTACGGTTGTAGAGTCCATTGTAAACAAACAGGGTGTCGGTAAACGAGGTTTTAATCCTACCCCTCATTCGCCAATTGATAGGAGTGTTATTAATCATCTCCGCCCTGAGAGTATCAATACTTCCTCCCCAACCCCCAAAGTCACCATCAAATTCCTGGAATAGAT
Source organism: Tenuifilum sp. (assembly GCF_037481895.1). Classification (NCBI taxonomy): domain Bacteria; kingdom Pseudomonadati; phylum Bacteroidota; class Bacteroidia; order Bacteroidales; family Tenuifilaceae; genus Tenuifilum; species Tenuifilum sp. The sequence goes on along the minus strand of NZ_JBBFKU010000001.1, from coordinate 77,542 downwards.
TCTCAGCATATAGCTTGCCCGTAACACCATTGCGGTCGATAATCAGGTTTGAAACCTGTATTTTAGGGTTTGCATCGTCAAATGTTTTTAAATTATCGGGAAGTGTAACCTCGGCATTCTTAATGTAAAAACCTTTCCAGGCATTTGTCTTATCGCCTGTATAGCCTGTAGGGAATGTAATGCCTTCAGGATTTCGGATGGTTGTATAATCGAACACCATGCTATTTACCTTCATCTTAAACCCTGGTAGTTGAGTAAACTCGCACTCATCCATATTCGCGTTTAGTATCCATCCCCATGAATTTCCGTTCTTTTCTGCCCTTCCGGCAAAGTAAGCCTTAACGTTTCGCAACGAGTCGTCGGTGTTGGCCATCTTTAGCCAGGTTTTGGGGAACTCAACCTCTGCTTTTACCTCAATGTGATGTAACCCCTTGCAGTCCCATTTTGCATAGGTTCCTGAATCGGTAGGGGTTGGCGATTTGAATAGGAAACTCCAACTTTCACCCGATTGATAACCAAAGTCGCGTACAAGGTAAAGCTCAGCACGTTTCATACCGGCAAGTCCATCCTTGTGGAAACAAAGGTTTTTAGCACCAAAACCAAAGCCCACATCGGGTCCTAATGCTGGGAGTTCTACCCAGGTGGCAGCATTTAACACAGCCTGGGTTGGAGTAAATTTCATTGCTATAATGGCTACAATCGATTTGTACCCATCAAAATCGCGGTCAAGTCCAAGCGGAAGGCTAACGGGGTTTGTATTTACAAGGGCACTAACCAGTCGCCCAGCGCTTGCTGACAGGTTGTAAGTACTTTGCAACAAATTATCGCTCCAACCAAGAACTTTTCCTTCAAAGTCATTTCCATCGGCTTTTGAGTAAGGTGCTGCAGGATCTATTTTGGCGAACACCTCGCCTTGGTATACCTTATTATCGCTATTAACTTTAATATTTGAAAACTCAACCAGAATTGGAGCTCGTAGATATGGAACTTCGATTGAACCCTCACCTGTAAGCGAAGCGGGGGTGCCGCTTACACTAATCAATTTCATGGTGAAATTTCCAATGGTAACAGAGCTATCCTTAGCAAGTGTTTGGGTGCCAGGCGTAGTATTGGTAGGTGCTTCGGCAAAGCAATTGCCAGGGCAAGTGTTCTCATCCTTTGCCGATGTTTTAATCTGAAATACGCCTTGATTCGATATTACCGAATCGGCTTTGCACTTGCAACCATCGGTTCTAATTGAATCTTTGTTGTAGTTCAACCGGAAGTTCCATGTGTAGTAAGTATTATCATCACCCTTGAACTCCTTAGAATTTGAGTCGCCATTCACAAAAGGTAAATCCCAACGGGTATAGCCGTTCAAGTCGGTTGAAAGTTCAACTATTTTGCTGTTCTCATTGCCTGTAAAGCTTTCATCAAAAACGGGCTTCTCCTTTTTGGCATCAGCAATGCTTTGCGATTCTGATGTCATTTTCCATACTCTCAATCGTCCGCCTGTAATATAATTCTTTTTGATACCAGGTTTAATATTTACTGCAAAAGTTGGCTTGTCACCTTCTGTCCATGTTCCATTATTTGTTGGCTTATCAACATTCATGGTAAAACACAAAATTAAACTATCGGCAACTAACCTAAAACTTGAAGGCTGTGAAGTGTAGTAAGCATCGTCAATAGGATCAAGAAACTTTACTCGCCAGTAGTACTTTCCTGTATCCGATAGCTGGCTAATCCTGTGGTTTACTCTTTGGTAAAATTCTGAACAATCGCTGCCTGTTGAATAGTGCCCCGTTGCTGGAAGTGTAATGCTGGATTGGTAAACTAACGAATCGAACGATTGCTTTTTAGATACTTCATATAAAATTTTTGCTGTAGCCCTAGTGGTGGCATAAGCACCGTTGAAAAATGGAACGTTAAAAAGGGTGTAATTTGGATAGTTTAGTTGCTTGGGTTTATCAACCTCAAATGATAGCTCTACACCCTTGCCAATTTCCATTAAAGTATCGGCCGCTGGTTTTAAACTCTTTGCTTTTCCTAAGCCTACTGTAAAAGATGTTTCCCTTGAATGAACGGTTGTGGTTTTACCGTCGGCGGTTGTGATTGTTGCATCAACCTTCCAGTGATACTTTTTCCCTTGCTTTAATGCAGCCATGAATGGTGCAATAGCACCACCTGAATAGTTACACACAACCACTCCTGCCAATTCGGGAGTAATAGGGCTTTCGAACTGTCGCGATGAATAGGAAATAACCTTGGGGTACGAGTACGTTGTGGGTGAACCATCTTCCCTGACAGTTAGCTGAAGGGCAACCTGTGTAACGTTTGTACCAAACGGAGATATGTTAGCAATAAGCTGAGGATGTGCCCAAGGCAAAGTATCGCCAGCAACTGGATAAATGTTATCAATAGTAAATCCTTGCTCATCGCTTCCTATCCTAAAAGTGGCAACTTCACTCCTACCCTGGTTCCCTCCTATTGGTTTACCATACGAATCGAATGCCTGCACTATCCAGGCGTATTGTGTTACCTGCGGGTAGAAATCAAAAGGTAAATCTCCCGGAATTGACTGATAAAATGTTGTTGTAATATCGTTCTTTTCAAAAAGAACAGGATTAGCTTCAATTGCTGTTCGGGGAGTTTGCCCTTTAAATACCGGGCAAACTTTAATTTTATATCGAGGCTGAACCGTTCGGGGATTATAGTTTGTAACTGGCATCCAGCGGAAAATAGGAATATTGGTCAATAAAATCTCATTATCCGATGGTGAAATAATTGTGGGAGGTTCAGGAATTTGTGTGATAATACTCATACAGTATTCCCCCCCAATGGTAATATTGTTGCCACGGTAATCGTATATACTAACACATAATTGATTGTTCCCTTCGGGTAAAGCATTAGTGTTTAGTGCAACCTGCTCTATGCTCTTATCGTACTCAATGGCATTCATATTGAGTACCTGTGGCCCATTAAGTACTAAAACCGATGGCGGTTTCAAAATGGTAAACCTTGGCAAATACCTGCTGCCTGTTTTTGTACTAGCTATCACCTTCCCTTTTTCATTGGTTAGGGTAAAACCAGCTGTACAGTTGGGGTACTCATCGTTGCCCATGTTTGTTATTACCAGCTGGAAAATGGAAGGGTCATTTACCCATTCGCTAATCTCCGATGGAATTGGATTACGGAGAATCATCTTTACATCAACCTGTGAATTTGAGTAATAACTCGCTAATACCAATAGCCCACAGATTGTTGAATTAATGAAGCTTTTCATCTGCTGAGATACTTAGGTTAATTTTTTATTTATTTAGATAAATCGTAAATATCTGTTTAACAATCCTTTTCAATTTTATAAAGTAAATTTAAACAAAAGTAAAATATGAGTCAAGTTGAAAATTTTGATACATTTTTTTTTGGTTAATCCTTTTAGATAAAAATTAGTCATAAATTTCAGAAATAAATAAACGGAAATGAAAAGAAAAATTTTTACATACCATCTACTTTTGCTTGTATTACTTACAGTGGCAAGCATATCGTGCAGTAAATCGGATAAGGGGAAAAAGCATAATGATGGTCGCAGCAGGCAGGCAATAGTAGTTGATGGAATTATAGTTGGATACTCTGAATATGAAAGGACTATCACGGTTCCTGGCACCATTCTCCCAAACGAGTGGGTTGAACTACGCTCCGAAATGGCAGGAAAAATTGTTGAGCTAAACATAACTGAGGGAGCAACGGTACGCAAAGGGCAACTACTTGCACGGATTAACGATGCCGATATTAAAGCGCTACTCCAACGAAGGGTAATTGAGGAGAAGCTTGCCGCCGACGATGAGCAACGCAAAAAGCGCATGCTCGAGATAAATGCCATAAGTGTTCAGGAGTATGAAACATCGCTTAATAAGCTTGAAGCCATCCGGGCCGATATAGCCCAATCGAAAGCGATGTTGGAAAAAGCTGAAGTGCGTGCTCCCTTCGAAGGACGAATAGGCTTGCGCTACGTTAGTCCGGGTGCATTTGTATCGGTAAACACAACCATTGCCACACTGGTTCAGGATAACCCATTGAAGTTGGAATTTGCCATACCAGAGCGGTACGCCAGTTTAGTAACCAATAACATGGAGGTGAAGTTTACAGCCGGTGATGGACAAACACAATACCCTGCAAAGGTTTACGCTACCGATGCCCAAATAGACCCTGAAACTCGCTCGCTTAAGGTTAGGGCAATTGCCGAAAATAAGAGTAATCAGATAATTCCTGGCTCCTACGTGAGAGCAACCCTGGTTTTTGAAAAAAGTCCTCGTTCAATACTTATACCGCCTAGGGCAATTGTTCCCGACATGGATATCCAAAATGTTTTTATTTACTCTCAGGGTAAAGCTAAGCGTGTTCAGGTAAGGTTGGGCGAACGAACGGGTACTACAGTTGAGGTAATTGATGGCATAAATGCCGGCGATAGCTTAATAATATCGGGTTTGACCTCTGTGCGAAACGGTATGCCTGTTAGCATTAACATCAAGCAAAACTAAAAAGTTTTAACTAAACAAGGTTACCAAAGTGAACATCTCAACAGTAAGCATAAATAGGCCAGTTCTGGCATCGGTGGTTTCAATAGTAATTATTCTTTTTGGTGTAATTGGCTTTACTTACCTCGGTGTTAGGGAATACCCCAGTGTGGACCCGCCCGTGGTTACGGTTTCCACATCGTATGTTGGGGCTAACTCAGCAGTTATTGAGGCACAAATCACTGAGCCTCTTGAGGCTCAAATAAATGGGATTGACGGTATAAAAAACATTACATCATCAAGCTCCGATGGTCGTAGCAGTATCACCGTTGAGTTTGAACTGGGGATTGATATGGATAATGCCGCCAACGATGTGCGCGACCGTGTTTCGCGTGCCATTCGTAACCTTCCCCCCGACGCTGACCCACCCATTATAAGCAAAGCTGACGCCAATGCGGAAACCATTCTGACCGTTACGGTTCAAAGCACCAAACGCGATTTACTTGAACTAACTGACATTGCCAATAATGTTGTTAAGGAACGATTACAAACCATTCAGGGCGTCAGTCTGGTAAATATATGGGGCGAAAAACGCTACGCCATGCGATTATACCTCGACCCGAAAAAGCTGGCTGCGTTTAATGTAACACCTTCCGATATTCGCAATGCGCTTTCGCGCGAGAACGTTGAACTTCCTACCGGTATGATTGAGGGTTACCAAACCACTCTCTCAATCCGAACCCTCGGTCGACTCGAAACACCCGAGGAGTTTAACAACCTGATCATTAAATACACCAATAACGTGCCCGTTAGGGTTAAGGATGTAGGCAAAGCCGATTATGCCCCAGAGAATGAACGAACGCTACTCCGTGGTAATGGACTAATCCCTATGGTTGGTGTTGCGCTAACCCCACAGCCCGGTGCAAACTACATAAACATTGCCGATGAGGCTTACAAGCGTGTTGAGCAGCTCCGTAAGGAATTGCCCGAAGATATCACACTAAATTACGCTTACGATTCAACAATAAATATCCGCAAGGCAATCTCTGAGGTTGAGGAAACCATTCTTCTGGCGTTTATGCTTGTTGTTCTTGTTATTTTTATTTTTCTGCGAAACTGGCGCACTACCTTAATTCCAATTATTGCCATTCCCATTTCGTTAATAGGAACCTTTTTTGTGATGTACCTTTTTGGCTTTACCATAAATATTCTAACTCTATTAGGTGTAGTTCTTGCCACTGGTATTGTAGTTGACGATGCCATTGTTGTTATGGAGAACATCTACTCCAAAATTGAGCATGGCATGGACAACTATAAAGCTGGATACACAGGTAGTAAGGAAATTTTCTTTGCCATTATATCCACAACTATCACTCTGGTTGCGGTATTCATGCCAATTGTATTTCTACAAGGCATCACAGGTCGTCTTTTCCGCGAGTTTGGAGTAGTTGTGGCAGCCGCTGTACTAATTTCGTCAATTGTATCGCTTACCCTTACCCCAATGATGAGCACTCGCCTTTTGACAAGAACGCAAAAGGAAGGAAAAATAATGGCTGCCATTGGCCAGGGAATCAGCTGGCTATCGGAGTACTACGGAAGATCGTTACAATCATTCATAAACCGCAGGTGGTTGGCATTTGTGGTTATGGGCATCTCACTATTCATTATTTTTATTATAGGCAGCCGTATTCCTTCGGAGTTGGCTCCAATGGAGGACAAAGGCAGACTATCGATAAATGTTACTGCACCTGAGGGTACTTCGTTTGAGGCTATTGACGAGTACATTTACGATATCGCCTCGTATGTTGATACAATCCCTGAGAAAAAGGCCATGATTGCTCTATCGGCTCCCGGTTGGGGAGGTGGCACAAATAGAGGATTTGTTCGGTTACTGCTTACTCAGCCCAATGAACGTGAACGTTCACAGGCGCAACTTGCCGATCAAATATCATCATACGTCCGCACTAAAACCTTTGCCCAGTCTTATGTAATACAGGATCAAACCATCAGCACCGGAAGGGGTGGTGGTTTACCGGTTCAGTTTGTTGTGCAGGCACCAAACTTTGAAAAGCTAAAGCAGGTTGTACCCGAATTTTTAGCCCGGGCACAAGCCGATGAACGCTTCCAGGTGGTTGATGTCAACCTTAAGTTTAATAAACCTGAACTTGTTATTGAAATTGACCGCGATAAGGCAAGAGCCTCAGGTGTTACCGTAAGGGATGTTGCCGATGCCCTTCAGCTTTACTTCAGCGGACAGCGCTACGGTTTCTTTATTCGGAATGGGAAGCAGTATTACGTAATAGGCCAAGCCGACAGGCCATTCCGCGATGATCCCGATGACTTAAAAAACATATACGTGCGGAGCACTAAGGGAAACCTTGTCGATTTAGGTTCGCTAATCAGAACCAGCGAGCAGAGTATTCCTCCCCAGCGCTACAGGTATAACCGTTACATTTCGGCTACATTCAGCGCATCGCCTGCACCTGGTTATACATTAGGGCAAGGCATTGATGCCATGCGTGAGATTTCCAAGGAAGTACTCGACGATAGTTTTTCCACTACTTTAACCGGTATCTCGCAGCAGTTTGAGGAAAGCTCCAACAGCCTATACTTTGCGTTTCTGCTTGCGCTAATTCTTGTTTACCTGGTTTTGGCAGCACAGTTCGAAAGTTTTCGTGACCCACTTATCATTATGTTTACAGTTCCACTCGCTTTGGCTGGGGCAGTTCTGTCGTTGTGGATGTTAGGACACACCCTTAACATTTTCAGCCAGATTGGAATAATTGTGCTGGTTGGAATTGTTACCAAAAATGGTATTCTGATTGTTGAATTCGCCAACCAGAAAAAGATTGCGGGCATGAATAAATTTGAAGCAGTTACCTTTGCCGCTAAGCAGAGGCTACGTCCCATTCTGATGACCAGCCTTGCCACCATTTTCGGAACATTGCCCATTGCCTTGGCATTAGGAGCCGCATCAACCAGCCGCATCCCAATGGGGGTTACAATTATTGGAGGATTACTCTTTGCTCTTATTCTAACGCTATACGTAATACCAGCACTTTACACCTATGTTTCAACCAAAAAACCAAATGTTATCCGCCATGATGAGGAGTAAAACAAAAAACAGATTTCAAATAATACCGGTATTACTTTTGCTTATAACAAGCTCATTTTCAGCCTCACATGCGCAATCAGCTGATACGCTCAGAATCTCCGATGCCATTAAGATTGGGTTGGAGAACAACTTCTCCCTTAGAATAGCCCGAAACGAGGAACTAGTTGCTCGAAACAACAATACCATAGGATCAGCGGGATTCCTTCCTAAATTAGATATTAGTTCCTCGGCCAGCGGAAGCAACTACAATATTCGCCAGGAACTGGCAACCGGCGAGGTTAAAGAAACAAAAAACTATCCAACCACTTCAGTTTACGGAGGGGTTCAGCTATCATGGACACTCTTTGATGGTTTTGCCATGTTTGCCAACCGCCAGCGACTAAGCACACTGGAGGGAATAAACAGCATCGCTTATCAGCTTAAGGTTGAGGATGTAGTATCGGATATTATTGTTAACTACTATACCCTTTCGGCCGAAAAGCAGCTGCTCGATATTTATAGAGAGATTTTGCGCCTCTCAGCCGATAGGCTTAATATTGCCCGGGAAAAAGCAGCCATTGGTACCAGCTACCTGCTTGCCGTTATGCAAGCTGAGGTTGATTACAGAACCGATTCAACTCAAGTGTTAAGGCAAATTAACAGGATTAAAGATCTTACCATTACCCTGAACAAGCTGCTTGGGCGCGATCCATCAATTCAATTTGAAATTGAAAGTAAAATCCCTGAAGTCAAGCTTTACAATCAGGATTCAGTAATTACCATGCTCAAAAGCAATAACAAGGAGTTGCTTATTTCACGGTTAAATTTACGTTTAAAGCAAATTGCCATAAAGGAAGCTCAAGCCTCACGATACCCTCGTCTTACTCTCTCATCCGCTTATAGTTTTAGTCAAAGCAACACACCTGATGGGTCAACCACCCTTTCCCGGAACATAGGACCTTCGTACGGTGTTACGCTTGGCGTTCCACTATTCAACGGGTTCAATGTAAACAGGAACATTGCCAATGCCCGCATCTACATGGAGAATCAGGAATTTTATCTACAGGCATTGGAGAATGATTTAACCGCCGAAGCCGTAAGACTTACAAACAATCTGATGCTGGCAACAAACCTGGTAGAGATTGAAAAAAAATCGGCACTACTTGCAAAGCAAAACTCCGATATCTCCATTGAGAAGTATCGTGTTGGGCTAATAAGTGACCTTGAGCTACGCGACGCCCAAATCCGTTACCTTAATGCTGAGTTTAGGTATCAAAATGCCTTAATACAGGCCAAATCGGCTGAAATTGCAATTCAAGTCCTAATAGGGAATTTGCAGATGCCCTAATGGTTGTATAGGTTTGGATCGCGAAACGAGAATATTTCTCTTGCAATCTCGAGTCTTACCCTGGCCTCCTCGTTATTGGGGTTAATCTCTAATGCTTTAGCGTAGTACGAGATAGCCTTTGCTTCATCGCCTTTTCTGGAATACAAGCGGCCCCAGCTATACAAAACGATATCGTCAACTTGATCCAGTGTTAAAAGTAACTCCTCGGCCTCAGCAAGCCTTCCTTCCTGAAGCAAATCCTCAAACTCTTTCATTCTATAAATTTGAAATCTTTATCCCCTTGTAACCGTATAGTCCATGCCGCTCAATGTAGTCCCATACATCATCGGGTACATACCCCAAAACATCCTTGCCTTTTGCAATAATTGAACGTATGTGTGTGGAGGAAATACCGATAATTGGTGCATCAACCAGGCTAAACCTTTCAGTAGGAAAATCTTGCTTGTAAGCGTTACATTCACGGGGATACACCAAGAAGTCATAGTTGGATACCAATTCCTTGTAACTTTTCCATTGCGGCAGGGTCTGAAGCGTATCGGAGCCAATAATCAAAGCAAACTCATTTCCCGGGTAAAGTTCGCCAAGTTTTTTGAGGGTATCGATGGTGTATGACGGGCGGGGCATGGACATTTCAATATCGCAAACCTTAAGCCTTTTATTGTTCTCGTGCACAGCTAAACGAGCCATGTTTAACCTATGCTCATCCTTTTCCAAATCGTCAGGGCTTTTTAGCGGATTTTGTGGGCTAACCACAAACCATATCTCCGATAAATCGGAAAACTCAAGTATATATTCGGCTATTACCAGATGCCCCGTGTGTATTGGGTTAAACGACCCAAAGAATAGTCCTACTTTCATAATTTTTTCAATAAAAAATTTTCAACTATACGCTCAGCCTCGGCAAATGCAGTTTCTACCTGATTATTGGTTAATACATAATCGAACTGATTTGCATAGGTCATTTCCTCCTGTGCTTTACCAATACGCACCTTTAGCGACTCCTCGGTTTCTGTTCCCCTTTTAAGGAGTCGTTCACGCAGTTCGTCAATAGAAGGAGGCATCACAAATACGGCCAACGAGTTATTCGGAAACTTCCGCTTGAGGTTAACACCTCCTTTAACATCAACATCGAACATCACATGGTGTCCTTTGTCCCAAATACGTTTAACTTCAGACCACAGCGTTCCGTAGTATGACCCTGGATAAACCTCTTCCCATTCCACAAATTCGCCTTTCTCAATCCTATTCCGGAATTCATCAACAGTAAGGAAGTAGTAATCCTTACCGTTAACCTCTCCGTCGCGCGGCATTCGGCTGCAAGCCGATACCGAAAATTCAAGCTGCGGAAATTTTTCCAGCAAATGCCTTACAATGGTAGTTTTACCTGCACCCGAAGGGGCTGAAAATATTAATAGCTTGCCTTCCATTACCTACAAGATGTTTAGCGATTGCTCCTTGATTTTCTCAAGTTCATCCTTCATCATCACCACAATTTTTTGGATTTCGGCATTGTTTGCCTTTGAGCCCAGAGTGTTTATTTCGCGTCCCATTTCCTGAGCTATAAACCCAAGCTTACGTCCAACCGATTCAGGCTGGTTAACTGTTTCCGTAAAGTAGCTGCAATGCTGACGCAAACGTACTTTCTCCTCCGTAATGTCAAGCTTTTCAAGGTAGTAAATAACCTCCTGCTCAAAACGGTTGTCGTCAACCTTAATATTGGCATCAATCTGCTTTAAGCTATCCGAAATCCGTTTACGCACATCGTGAATGCGCTGCTTTTCAAAAGGTTCAACCCTTTGCAAGTAATCAAGTATCAGGTTAACACGGCTCAGTAAATCCTTTTCAAGAATTGCGCCCTCCTGCTTTCGGAACTGAACTAACGCGTTCAACGCTTCAGCGCATGCCTGCAAAACTGCGTCCAGCTCTTCGGGGGCAATCTCTTCCTTCTGTGCCCTAATAACCTCAGGCAATCGGAGAATGGCCGGAACAACCTCGGCAGGGTTGAAGCTAATGCTATTTTTTGAAGCAATATCGCTTAGCTGCCGGTAGTAAGCCATAAAAACGGAATCGTTTATGGGTATGGCCTGCGACTCGGCAGTCTCCTCAATGCTAATGGACATATCAACTTTTCCTCGCTCTAATTCCTTGGCGGCTTTAGTTCTGATCTCCATCTCCAGTTCACGGTAAATGGCTGGCAGGCGGAGGTTAAAATCGAGCTGCTTTGAGTTAAGTGAACGAACCTCAACAACAATTTTTTTGTTTCCAAAAACCCTTTCGGCTTTTCCATAGCCGGTCATCGATACTAGCATGCAAGTGTATTTAAATATCACCACAAAAGTATCGAAAAATTGATAGACTATTAACAAGAATTAGCTTAAAATTATAGGATAAAAAGAGTTTATACTCAATGCATTTTAAAACAACCTATAATTTTGCATACAATTTTTTAGTATAAATCGTATGACTAGAGGCTTGATTACCATACTGCTACTCGTGCTGTCAAACACATTTATGACATTAGCATGGTATGGGCACCTGAAGTTCAAGGATATGAAATGGTTTGAGAACTTAAGCTTAGTGGGGATAGTTCTTATTAGCTGGGGCATAGCCCTGTTCGAATACTTTTTTCAGGTTCCCGCTAACCGCTTAGGTTTCAGAGAGAATGGTGGCCCCTTTTCGCTTGTTGAGCTTAAGGTGATTCAGGAGGCTATTACACTGGTAGTATTTATGGGCTTTACCCTTTTTGCTTTTAAAACAGAGACAATTCGCACAAACCACATAATAGGATTTGGGTTTCTGATACTAGCGGTTTACTTCATTTTCAAGAAGTAATTAATGAAATGAAGGAGGTCAAGTTGACCTCCTTCGCCCCAAACACTCCGATTTTACCCGAAAATCGAAAGCTTCCTTGAACTAACTAACCAACTCTCCATGAAAGTGCCGGAAGCTAATGTGTATACTACAAATATAAAACCAAAATTAATTTTAACTACCACCAAATAGTTAAAAAGTGTTTTATTATTGATGATATTTTACCCAAAAGGTTTATAGCTTCACCCATTTATTTTTTATTTTCATCAAAGATATTGTTAAATCTTTGCTTTTAATAACGGTAAAGGTTTAATTTTACGTTGTTAATTGAAAAAGGAGCAATGAAAGCTTTAAGAATAGAGGCTGAGATTGATTCACCCGAAATATACTTCAACCCTGACACCAAAGTATTTTCCATTTCCGGCATTTCGCACCCGGAGAATGCCAAAGAATTTTACCAGCAAATACTCGATTGGCTCGATGAATACTATGAGTTCATCAAAAACCAAGAGCCATCGAAAATCATTGTTGACCTTAACTTTAGGTATATCAACTCTACTTCATACAAGTATCTCCGCGACGTTTTAAGAAAAATATCGTCGTTTCGAAGCGCAAACTTTGAAGTTGAGGTTATATGGAACTACCATGAGGAGGATGAGGAACTGCTCCATGAGGGTGTAGTTCTGTTTGAACTACCCGATATCAACCTGCCCTACAAATGTATCCCCTATAACTAATCGGTATACTGACGTAAGTTCTCGATTCTTGCCACAATACTCCGCAAAAGCTTAAGCAACACATCCATATCCTCGGCTTTTACTACAGATGTTAATCGGCCATTCTCCTCATCAAACCTAAGCAGCTGTTTCAGTTCGCCTGCATTATACCCGGTCATCGCGGCAAAACTCCTGCAAATATCATCAATGGGAACCGCACCCGAGATGATATTGAAGTTGTATAGCATGGCAATAAGCATAGCTACCGATTCAATGGAGAGAACTATGGTGTTAGGGCCAAGAATTGGTTTTGATAGTTGTTCCCTATCGACACGAGCATCAAATTCGGCTTCAAGTGCCTCCAGCTGCAACTCCTTTAAAACATCAATTAGCTCCGGGTAAAACCTTTGCTTGATATATAGCACCTCAGCATACTTCTCGGTGTGCTCACCGCGCTCAATGGCAACTAGTTTCATTTTTAGTATTCTAATCCATGAGTCCAGCTCAATGGGTAAATACTCATCCAACGGCAACGAACGAATATCGGCTTTAACCTTTTTTAAAAACGGATTGAAAAGTTGCTGGAAATACTCCTCTATAAGCAATTCCGAATGGTTAATTATATTCTCAGGTACAAATAGTTCATCCGTTTCCTTTTTGAGCTGTTTTATAACAGCTATTATTTGTCCTATTGCCTTAGCTCGTTCCATGGGAATTAAATTATTTTTGCAAAGGATTACCAACCACCATTTTAGTTGGTAAACTTAGGAAAAAATACAAACTAATTTACAATGATTATCGATAATCTTTTAAATAAAGATAATTTAAATAAGGAAGAACTCGTATACCTCTTGGGTTGCGAGGGCGAAGAAAAAACAAAGCTTTTCACAAAGGCTGCTGAGGTAAAAGCTAAGTATATTGGACGCAAGGTCTACTTCAGAGGTCTAATTGAAATGTCGAATATTTGCCGTAAAAACTGTTTGTACTGCGGCATCCGTTCTGGCAATACCAATGTTCATCGGTATAATTTAACCGACGATGAGGTAATTGAGGCAGCCAAATTTGCCTGGGAAAACCGTTACGGTAGCATTGCCATTCAAACTGGCGAAGTAAGCACTAAAGAGTTTGTTGATAGAATAGAAAACCTACTGGATAAAATCAACAAAGCCACAAACCATGAGCTGGGAATTACACTTTCGCTTGGTGAGCAGACCGAGGAAACATACAGGCGATGGTTTAACAAAGGAGCCATGCGTTACCTGCTCCGCATTGAGGCCTCGAACCGTGAACTCTATGCAAAACTTCATCCCAACGACAAGCATCACGATTTTGACGAACGGCTGGAATGCCTGAAGGCCCTCCGACGTGTAGGATACCAGGTTGGAACAGGGGTAATGATTGGACTGCCTTTTCAGACCCTAGAGCACCTTGCCGACGACCTGCTTTGGATGCAGGAAATGGATGTGGACATGGTTGGCATGGGACCTTACGTTGAACACCCCGATACCCCTCTTTACCAGTATCGAGATAAACTTCTTCCGCTTACCGAACGCTTTAACCTGGCCCTTAAAATGACAGCCTTGCTTCGAATCCTCATGAAGGATATCAACATTGCTGCGCCAACCGCACTTCAGGCTATTGACCCTCTTGGTAGAGAAAAGGCCATAAAAGTGGGAGCTAATATCGTTATGCCAAACATAACTCCCGGCGCCTACCGTAACGATTACAAGCTATACGAGAACAAACCCTGCACCGACGATGCTGCCGATGATTGCAAGAATTGCCTCGAAGCACGTATTCAGCTAACCGGCGATGAAATTGGATATGGTGAGCATGGAAACTCAAGACACTTTTACCGGAGAAGAAACGATACGACTATACAGTAAGGATAATCCAATTGGATTTTACCTAAAATTTTTCAATTAATTGCTTCTATTTTTGGTAGTTTCCCAAAAAGTAAATAATTTTGCGGCCGAATTGGTGTGTAATCTCTTATCAGGACTTAGGAGCCGGTAATATTCCACACCTTAGTGTTAATCAAATAAAACAGTATAAAATGGATCTCATTAAGATTGCCGAACAAGCATTTGTTGAGAAAAAGAATCACCCCGATTTCAAGAGTGGCGACACAGTGGTTGTTCACTACAAGATTAAGGAAGGTAACAAGGAGCGTATTCAGAACTTCAGGGGTGTTGTAATTCAGCGTAAGGGAACCGGCGCTACTGAAACCTTTACCGTTCGTAAAATTTCAGGTGGTGTTGGCGTAGAAAGGATTTTCCCTTTACACTCACCATTCATTGAACAGATTGAAGTTGCCAAAGAAGGTAGAGTGCGTAGGGCTCGTATTTACTACCTGCGCAACCTTACCGGTAAGAAAGCACGCATCAAAGAAAAGAAACGCGGTGTTGAAGGCGAAGATATGTAAAAAAATCCCCGTTTGGGGATTTTTTTTTTGACCACCCTTTGCAGGAAAAAAAATTATATCTATCTTTGCACACGCAAAACAAACGACTCCGTAGCTCAACTGAATAGAGCATCTGACTACGGATCAGAAGGTTGGGGGTTTGAATCCCTCCGGGGTCACTTAGAAAAGCCAATCCTTACCGATTGGCTTTCTTGCTTTTATAAAAACAATCATTAACCCATTAGCCCGGAGGGATCATGAAGCGAAGCGGAACTAATCCCTCCGGGGTCACTAAAAAAGCCAGTCAATACAGACTGGCTTTTTTAGTTGATGGTTGTTAGTTGTTCGTGTTTTTATGCAACAAGTGAGCAGTTCCACTTATTAATGTTGGCGTTAAAAGATTAACTATTCTCGCTAATAAATTTCTCTCTTGGAGAAGAAGAAACTCCACTCGCGCTCGGCATTTTCGTAACTATCGGCTGCATGAACGGCATTATGGGTTGTGTCGGACCCGAACTTTTTCCGGATTGTTCCCTCGTCAGCCTGGGCTGGGTCGGTTTTACCAATCAGCTTCCGCAGCGATTCAACCGCATCGGGACGTTCCAAAACCATTGCCATTACAGGCCCGGAACTCATAAAGGTTGTAAGCCTATCAAAAAACTCCTTTCCCTGATGTATATCGTAAAACTGCTCAGCCTTTGACTTGGTGAGCATGGTAATCTTAATCCCTCGGATCTTAAAGCCAGCTTTAAGGATATCGAGCAAGATATCGCTAACCGTGTCGCTTTTAAAGGCGTCGGGTTTTATCATACAAAAAGTAAACCGTGTATTCATATGGCTGTTAATTTATTTTCCCAAAATAGTAAATGTAAAGTAAAACTCAAAACATATCTTTGTAAACAGTTTATAAATATAACCTAAAGGATGCTTCAAATAGATAAAAGTCAACTTAACGAGCTGAAAAAGGCGCTAAGCAGTTCTAAAAACATAGTAATAACCACACATCACAACCCCGATGGCGATGCTATTGGCTCAGTTCTTGGCCTATACCATGCATTTAGGGAAAAGGGTATCGACTCACGTATGGTTACCCCCAATGGTTTTCCTGACTTTTTAGGTTGGCTGCCCGATGCCGATAAGATTGTGCACTACTCAAGGGATAAAAAGGGTGTAGAGGATTTGCTTTCAAATGCCGACCTGCTATTCTGTTTGGACTTTAACGGATTCAAGCGGGTAGAGGATATGGCCGAAGTATTGGAAAAATCGCCCGCCAAACGGGTTCTTATCGACCATCACCCTGAACCCGAAAGCCCTTTCCATATATCAATTTCATACACTGAGGTCAGCTCAACCGCCGAGCTGGTCTATGAGGTTATTGAGCAAGTTTATGGCGAGAGTATTATTAACTATGAATCTGCAGTAAGCCTCTACACTGGTATTATGACCGATACAGGTTCGTTCAGCTACGCATGCTCGCGCGAGCGGACATTTGCCATTGCAGGAAAGCTAATAGCCAAAGGAGTAATTGTTGAGGATGTTCAAGGTTTGGTTTACAATAACTTTTCGGAAAACCGAATGCGCCTGCTTGGCTTCTCTCTTGCCGAACGCATGAAGGTTTACCCTGAGCATCGTGCAGCTTGCATTTGGCTTAGCCGAAACGACCTAAATACGTTCAAACATCAGATTGGCGATACCGAGGGTTTTGTTAACTATCCTTTATCAATTAAAGGCATCGTTTTTTCAGTTCTTTTCACTGAAAACGAAGGTTTCGTGAAAGTTTCGTTGCGTTCAAGGGGTAATTTCCCTGTAAACACTTTCTCAAAGCTATACTACCAGGGTGGAGGACATAAAAACGCTGCCGGTGGAAAAGCATTCATGGGTATGGATGAGGCTGTGAAACAGTTTGAGGAGCTAATTGCCAAGCATTCCATAGAGCTTAACTCATAGTGTATGGTAAATAAAATAAATACCCTTTGGATTTTTTTTCTTTTGCTGAGCGCCTGCAATCCTTCAACACAAAATGTTGCGGAACAGCCAAAATCAATTCCAGACACCAAGCAAAAGCTTTTGGGTATTAACTATCAGCTTACCGAGAAGGATAGGGAGCTAATAAAAGCCTATATCGATAGGCATAGGTTAACCATGAAAGAAAACCCAAGCGGACTATTTGTATATGTTTATGGTACGGGTTACGGTGAATACCCCAAAAAAGGTAATTTGGTCAATTACTACTACCGCATTTCGCTCCTTGATGGAACTGAATGCTACAAATCAGAACCAGGCAAACCTAAAAGCATGGTAGTGGGGCATGGAGGAGTTGAAGCGGGACTGGAGGAGGGCATTATGCTTATGCGGAAAGGGCAAAAAGCACTTTTTATTCTACCACCACACCTAGCACATGGTTTAATAGGCGATATGGATAAAATTCCCCCCAGGGCTTCAATAGTTTATGAGGTTGAACTGGTTGATGTTCAGCATTGAAATATTTTCTATTTTTACAATGAAATTTATAACCTTAAACAAATCTAAAACCCTGCACTCCATGGCAATGAATCGCTTATTTGTCCCCGCCGTTATGGTACTTTTAACCCTTGCGGCATGTTCAAATAAATCCAAACTATTCCCCGGTTACAGCGTAACCGATAGTGGAATTCATTACAAACTCATTACGCTTGGCGAAAGCGACACCCCTGCATCGATAAGTAATTACGTAACAGCAGTAATTGCATACCGCACCATAAACGACTCCCTTTTCTTCCAGGGTGTTCGTCAGTTTCAATTAACCGCGCCTGAGTATGAAGGCTCCATTGACGAATGCTTTCTGATGCTAAATACTGGCGATAGTGCATCGTTCTACATTCAAGCTGAGCCATTCTTTACCAAAACCCTTGAAACATCGCTTCCAAGGTTTATCAACCCCGGTGAATTCATGAGGGTTGACATCAAACTACTTGAGGTTAAAACTGCCGAGGAGTTCCAAAAAGAGATGGAAGCATTCATGAGCTGGATAAACGACTTTGGCGAATACGAAAAGGTAATACTTAAGCAATACCTCGATGGGCAAAAAGTTGATGCACAGCCAACTGAATCGGGACTTTACATAATTCATCAAGTAAAAACTCAACGCAGTAGCGTTGAAATTGGCGATACCGTAACCATACACTACGAGGGGCGTTTCCTAAACGGAAAACTTTTCGACTCCACCCGCAAGCGGGGCGAACCATTCCAGTTTGTTTACGGTCAAAAGTGGCAAGTGATTCAGGGCCTGGAGGAGGCCATTGGTAAAATGCGCGAGGGCGAAAAGGCCATGCTTATTGTGCCATCGCACCTTGCTTTTGGGCAACAGGGTAATTCAAACGGTATGATACCCGCATTTACATCGGTAATTTTTGAACTTGAAATACTGGAGGTTAAGAAAGGATTAGCACAATGAGATTAACGCATTTTATTTTTCTTTTGAGCTTTTTGACCATTGTGGCTTCGTGCGACAACTCACTGGAAACCGATAAACGATACGCTGAGGAAAAAAGTATCGAAAGCTACATTAGCAGTAAAAAATGGAGTTACACAAAAAGTAATGGGGTTTACTGCTCACCCCAATCACAATCGTATGGTTACGAAGTAAACTTTGGCGATACCATTCTTTTTTGGTATAAGGGCTACACCATTACTTCACCCATTTTAGTTTTTGACTCCAATATTAAATCGGTTGCCATTGAAGCTAAGTTGGATACCATGGTTCGCAAGTTTGAACCGCTAAGGGCTGTTATAGGCTCAACTCCCCTACTCGATGGCTTGAAGTACGGCTTGCTACTTTGTAGGGAAAACCAAAAGGCAACAATCCTTTTTCCATCGAACCTTGGATTTGGCGATAGCTATGTTGGCCCGGTAATGCCATGGTCACCATTAGCTTTCGATGTTGAGATTATCTACTTGAATGGCCCCGGAAAGGTAAACGAGCAAAATCTTTTTAGAACTATCAATCTTTCAGAATATACGCTTCACTCCAGCGGCCTCTACTACCAGCAAGTGGTTGATACCGGTTTAGTGCGGCCAACAGAAACCGGCAAGGTGTTTGGCAGCTATACAGTTAAACTAACTGGCGGACAGGAAATTGAAAGTTTTGCTACCACAACCGAGCCAATTACGCTCAGCAACCTAACTCCTCATGCTGTTCGTATTGGGTTTACCCTGTCATCGGTGGGTGGAACAGTAAAAATAATTGCTCCATCGCCTTTAGCGTATGGGAAAAAGGGAACCCCAAAGGTTTCACCCTACACCCCGGTGGAAGTAACTGTTAAACTTGATAGTATTAAAACCAATTAACTTTGAATTGAATTGGTAAATAGTATATTTGCAGGAAATTGAATAGAAACTATGAATAGAAATTTGCTTTTGATTATTGCAGGCCTTTCACTTTCAGCCATTTCGTGCGATAAGGATTTTAAAGACCCCGAAGGTGATGAGATGGCTCGTTTTAATGCATGGATCCAGGTTAACAATATCCCCGCCGATGCTAAAAAACCAAGTGGTTTATATTTTGTAAGCCAAGCCGAAGGTAATGGCCTTACACCGCAAAAAGGCGATTGGATTCTGTACTCCTATACTGAAAAAACACTTGATGGATTAGTTTGGTATACCGATAACAGTGAGCTTATAAAACAATACGACAGGTTTGATATCAACTATCATTACACCCCTGTATTTGTAAAGTATGAAAAAGCACCCGTGCAAATAACCGGATACAGCCGAACACTACTCAAAGGGGTTTATGAGGGGTTGGGTTATCTAAAGGAAGGGGGCAAAGCCACCCTTTACATTCCGTATAACCTTGGCTACGGAACCTCAAGTGCAACCAACGGATTGGGATACCAGTCGCTAATTTACGATATTGAACTCCATAAGGTAATCAAAGATCCAAGAGCATACGAAAAAAGTTTGATTAATGATTATGTAGCGCAGAATTACCCTGGACTTGAACCCATAAACGATAGCATTTACTACATTCAGCTAACCCCTCCTACCGTTGATACAGTAACACTTGCAAAGGATTCTATTGCCTATGTTTACTACAAGGGAATGTTTCTCGATGGATTTGTTTTTGACACCAACATTGATAGCGTGGCCCAAAAGCTTGGCAGAAAGTTTAGCTCAACCGACTCGCTAAAAGTTACTGTGGGAGGCAATGATGTTATAAAAGGGTTTAGCCAAGCGCTTTTAGGCATGAAAAAAGGCGAATGGGGACGAGCAATAATCCCATCGTTTTGCGGTTACGATTCCATTGGCAACAGTAACATACCGCCATTCACACCACTTATCTTTGACATTTATTTCAGCAGCAAGGGCAAAGCACCAACTAAGCCCAAATAGCCTTAAGCCAGTAAAGCAAATACAGTGTTTTTCTTGTTGATATCGGGGAGTGGGATATTTTTCCACTCCCTTACTGTTTTGGTAACAATAAATTCATCAGTTGAGGTTACCTCCGTAGCAATAGTGATAGTTGTTTGTTCACTGCAAACACTAATTAAATCCTTTAGGAGCTGAATATTACGGTAAGGAGCCTCAATAAAAAGTTGTGTTTGCCCCTCAGACCGCGAGCGCTGTTCAAGCATCCTGATTCGCTTGCGTCGTTCGTCGGGTTTTACTGGAAGATAGCCCACAAAGGCAAAGTTTTGTCCGTTAAGGCCGCTTGCCACTAGGGTTAGCAGGATTGAACTTGGCCCAACAAGTGGAATCACTTGTATTCCCTTACGGTGAGCAGCAGCAACAAGTATAGCACCAGGATCGGCAATAGCGGGAACACCTGCTTCTGACATAAGCCCTACATCGTAACCCTGTAGTAAGGGTGTAAGCATAGCCTCAACCGCCTCGGGCTGGGAATGCTCATTCAGTTCAAAAAAGACAAGCTCATCAATCGGTTTTTGAACCTTTATACGCGACAAATACCGGCGTGCAGTTCTTAGCTCCTCAACCACAAAGTAACCCAAGTGTCTGGTTATGTCAATAACACGCTGGGGTAAAACATTTTCGGGTTCGCTACCGCTGATGGGTGTAGGAATTAGGTATAGTTTTCCTTTAACTTCAGCCATTTTTTCAATCCTTCTATCTATATTTACTAAAATTTTTACGAAGGTAATGCAAATGTTCCGATATCTAAAGCTTATAGTATTGAACCGGAATGCAATCTTGGTTTTTGCTGTAATTGCAGGGATTATTGTGGGTGAGCATGCAAGTTCCTTAAAGTTTCTGACATTCCCTGCACTAGCATTAACCATGACATTCTCCATGACGGGTATGAGCCTTGTGCAGCTAAGGAGCGAACCACATATATTCAAACCAATGCTAACCGGTATCGCTTTAAATTACGTTGCATTCTCAGCTGTTATGCTACCACTGGCATACTGGCTGATGCCTACCAAAGAACTTTTTTACGGATTTGTAATCATTGCAGCCACCCCTCCGGGTGTAGCCATAATCCCTTTCTCATTTATTCTGAGAGGTAACGTGGTTTACGCCATTATTTCGGTTACAGGCGCATTTCTGGGTTCAATCCTAATTGCGCCCTTAATGGTAAAACTCTTTGCTACCTCATCGGGAATCAGCCCTACTGACTTACTTTTGCTAATGCTTCAGCTTGTGGTTGCTCCGTTGGTAGTGTCACGCTTTTTGCTTTGGAAACCCATTAAGCCATTTATTGAAAAGGTTAGGGGTAAAGTTGTGGATTGGGGGTTTGCAATACTAATTTTTGTGGCAGTGGGGTTAAACAGACAGGTTTTCTTTTCATCCCCTGCCATACTTCTTAGCATTACCGGAATTTTGATTGTTACCATCTTTGGACTTGGGCATTTTACCAATATCCTGGCACGACACCTGAAAATCTCTCAAGAAAAAAGAATACCAATGGTCATGCTTGTTGGAATTAAGAGCTCTGGTTTCTCGGTGTTCACTGCACTTACCCTTTTTGGTAAAGAAGCGGCAATACCTTCCGCTGTGATGGCAGTGGTTGTTTTACTCTATTTAATATTTTTGTCATTCAAATTAAAAGCATTGTAGGTGAAGATAACTTTTCTTGGCACAGGAACATCGCAAGGCATGCCCGTTATAGCATGCCCGTGTCCGGTTTGCCAATCAACCGACCCACGCGACTGGCGACTTAGAACATCTGCAGTCATTGAACATCAAGGAATAAACATAGTGATTGATGCCGGCCCCGATTTCCGGCAGCAAATGCTCCGGGCTAAGGTAAAAACCCTTCAAGCCATACTGCTTACCCATGAACACCGCGATCATATTTCCGGCCTTGACGATGTTAGGGCCTACAACTGGCTTCAGAAACGTCCCATGGATATTTGGGGCGAAGCAAGGGTGCTTACTGAACTGAAAAGGGAATATAGCTATGTTTTTGCTGAACATAAATACCCGGGAATCCCTGAATTTGACCTGCATAGCATCGATGGTCAACCATTTGAGGTAATGGGCATTAACATCATCCCAATAAGGGTTTACCACTATAAATTACCCATATATGGGTTTAGATTTGGCGATTTAACATACATTACCGATGCAAACTTTATTCCCGAGGATGAGAAGGAAAAGATTATTGGCTCAAAGTATCTGGTAATAAATGCCCTAAGGACGCAAAAACACATCTCGCACTTTTCGCTGCCTGAGGCTCTTGAACTGATTGCTCAGCTCAGCCCCCGAAAAGCTTTCATCACACACATTGGCCATCAAATGGGATTTCACAACGAAGTGGCAAAAACATTACCCGAAAATGTATGCCTTGCCTACGATGGGCTTGAGCTAGAGTTTTAATCTTCCCTTTCAACTTTGAAAAGTGCAATAAATGTAAGGGTTGAGAGGATAATAAAAATAAATCCTGCGGCTGTTAAGGCTACTGTTAAACTCCACCTATCGGTAAGCCAACCGTAAAAGGGTCCCCAAACCGAAAATATTATTCGAATAATAAAATTTCGAACCGATAGTATTGTTGCCCTCATTGGAGCAGGAGCAATTCTGTTAATGCTATCTTTTAGTATAGGGGTAGCCACTCCCCTAGCCAGGTAGAAAATCACAATAAATGGCATTGCCCAGTAACTCCTAATAAAACCCGCCATTACAAAGCCAAGAAATAGAAAAAGTATTAAAACCCCTGTGGTTCTATTCCTTTCCAATTTGAGTTCAACCCTATAGGCAAACATGGCAGCAACACCCACTAGCAGATTTAGGGCTGTCCAAATGGCGCCGTAGGCCTCCACTGGCGTATCAGCACGTATCAACCAAGGCTGAACAAACCAGGCCATGGTTAAAGTTGATGCTCCCACCACCGATGATAGCACTATGCTCCAGCGCAAGCGCAAGTTCTTAACAAGAGCAAACCTTACAACATCAACTATTTGCTTCCAGCCCAGTTCCAATCGGTTATGCTCGGTTTTGGGTTCAATAAGCGTAAAGGCAGCCGGAACAGCTAAAAGGGCAACAAGGGTTTGACCGTAGTATGGGTAACGTATGCTAACGGCCGCAAGCAATCCGCCAAGAATTCCTGCTGAAGCTTCAGCAAAATTACCTATTGAGGTCATCCTACCTTCGTGCTTTATATACCTATCTTGCTGCTTAGCGTCAACAAGGCTGTCGTAAAGCAGAGCCGAATCGGCACCCGAAATCATACTTTGCCCAAAACCAAGCACAACCTCAGCCATTAAGAATCCCCAAAAACCATAGGAAATTGAATAGATTGCAAAGCCAACAAAGCCCAAAACCGCCCCAATGAAAATGGTGTTTTTTCGCCCTAGTGCATCGGCAAAGTAACCCGATGGGATTTCGAGCAATACAATGGAAAGTGAATAAACACTTTGAAGGATAAATACTTGACTTACGCTAAGCCCATTCTCCTTGTAAAATAGAACAACTATGGGCATAACCAGCATAAACCAATGCGAGACCTTGAGAATGTAAAGGCGGATTAGATTATGGCTTAACACATTATTCTTCATTGCAGTAAAAATGCAAATATAAAGAAAAGAGGCCATGCTGAAAATTCAGCTTGACCTATAGTGCGGAGGAAACTATCAGATTTATTTTTTTGAAAAAGTAGATTTTTGATAAAGCTCATCGAGCTTTTTACTAATTTTTGCAGGATTTGTAATGGGCATGCCTGATGGGTTAACCTCATAACCAAGCAGTACAGCCTTTTTTTGCCTTTCAAATGTTGGCAGTTTAGTACGATTGGTTGTTTTTAGGTAAATCCCATTGTTATCGATGAGAATTATTTTAGGTACAAAAACCCCCTTTCTACCAATAAACTTATCCATAATTCTTAATGCATTGTTATACTCATCGGGTGTTGCACGCCCTAGCGCCTCGTAATCAACTATTTCCTTATCATCCCAAGTGTAAACCTTTGCTTTACTCTCCGAAATTTTATCATCAACTTTCAGGTCAATGTTAAGATTATCATAGTTTAAGGGCATTAATAGGACTTTACCGCCTCCTCCTTCAATATTTACAGCATAATTTGGTCTAACAATACCCGATAACCATCCCTGCATATGTTTCATATAAATTTGACCAACCTGTATGGGTGAAATAAAATGAACAATCCCTTTCTCTTTATGGCACTGTAGCAGGTAATACGGATGAACCCCAACCCAAAACATACGGCGAAAGGTTTTGGCAAGGGTAACAAAATAGTCGTTAACATGATTCAAGAAAACGGTTTGGTTACGAACAGTAAAGCCATAACTATTTATACGCTTAATGGCCGCTGCAAAATCAGCAGTAACTTCTTTATAGTGATTTACATGGGTCATGAAGTAAACGTATTTCTCCGGACCCTTTGTGTAACGATTGGCCGATTCTTTAATTAATGTTAGAATCTCGTCAGTTACAGCCATAGGCAAAACCACCGGAACTCTTGTAGCAATTCTTATGACACGAATATGCTCCATTTTACTCAATTCCTCTAAAACGTATTGCAAGCGTTTCTTGCTAACCCGCAAAGCATCGCCACCAGTAACCAATACCTCATCAATATTTTTATTGAAGTTGATATAAAATAAGCCCTTGTTAATAAGTTCAATATTCACATCACACGTAGCATCAAGCGATTTTGCCCTTTGACAATGAACGCAATAGGATGCGCAACTTGTGTTTTGCGCAATAAAAAGTGCCACTCTATTGGGGTAACGCTGGTAGGCTGCACCGTAACTTCTTGCCCCCTCATTCATTGATGCCTCTCTCCCAGTATTGGGAAATAAAAGATTGGCCGGAGTAGGAACACTTTGCCAAAAAATTGGATCGAGCCTTTTGTTTCCTTTTTCATCTAAAGGAATATCGGGGTGGAAAGGATCATCGGCCATTAGCGATGCATAGTAAGGAGTGATTCTAAGCGGGTCTTTACCTTGCCGTTCCAGCTCATCAACAACACGTCGTATCTCTTGCTCCTGATAATTGTTTAATTTAATGACATGTTTTAGCTGATCTACACTCCGGATTGAATTTTTTAGCTGCCAATCAGGATTGTACCACTCTTCATCTTTAACATTCTTCCAAAGGTCTATTGTACGAAAATCTCTTGGGTGGTAAATGAATTCTTTGTGCACCATTGTTAGTTGAAATTTGACGTTCTTTATACCAAACGTCAATTTCTACTGTATATTGCCCTTACTTCATTTTTTCAGCCCTTCCGCCTTTAATCACCCTTTTTATCTTAGTGAAATCGAAGGTATTCCCGGTATCATTTTTTTGAAATACCACAAGGTCGGCGGTGTAGCCTATGGCTATTTTACCTTTTTTCCCATGAATGGCAAAGGCCTTAGCAGCATTAAACGATGATATTTTACCAATTTCGTTTATTGGGAAACCCGACTCTAGTAAAAGGTTCTGTTCATTTGCAAAGGCAGAGCCGTCAAATGGCATGTTATAGCCAATGCGTAGCTCAACCCCCTTTGTGTGTAGTGCTTTTACATATTCCATTAGGTGAGCAAACCCATACTTTAAGCGTTGCTTAATTGCCTCGGTTGGCTCAATACCGCAAGTGGTAAAGCCAGAATCCACAAAATGTTTTATCCGGTAAAGTCCTGTGGAAACCGAAGCGTTGTTTGACCCAAGAATATTGGCAACGGAATCGAGTAAGGCAGGGCTATTTTCAGCCAAATACGATATCCCCTCAATGGCCAACAGCTCACCGGGTATATTTTGCCTAATGCCATAAATATTAGTTATCCTGTTTAACACTATATCGGATGAGCCAGTTACCAGGAGTAAGGAATTCATTATTGATTGTATTCCCTCGATATTTTTAGGATAGTTCAAAGCATTTTGAACTCCTGTAAGAATCCAAAAGCAATTATTATCCGCGTGTTCCTGGTTTTTGCTATCGTAAATACCCTTAATGAAAACTTGTGGTGATTGGTTGGGATTGCATGCAGATTTTCCCATTTCAACCGACCGTGCAACCATAACATCGGTAAGTTTTGGGTTTGGCTTCCAGCTTACGATTTGAGGAACCCAGGCGGAATCGGGTTCAGCATCAATAATAGTGGTTACCCCATGGGGTAAAAAATGCTTGGATACAATACTTCGGTAAAAGGTTGTCAGGCTTTTAGGGTGAGTATCAAAAGCTTTGCCGTTCGATTTGAAAAAACAGGCAATTGATGTATGGCTATCAATAAAACCGGGCATAACTATGCCACCATCGGCATCAACCACCTTGCGGGTGCGAACAGGCTCGCCGGCATCTATTATTCCAGCAATGGTATCGCCCATCACTAAAATGGTTTTTCCATCAACTAAACCGCTATCGGTAAGAATGGTGGCGTTTTCCACAATCAAATCGTATCGTTTGGGCTTTTTACAACCGCTTATAACAATTAAAAGGTTAAGGCTAAGAACAAGTAAAAAAAATCGATTCATCGCTTTTTAAAGATTACATGGTTTAGAAACACTGATAAACGGGCAAACACTTTAAACGCCTTGTAAATATAGGAATAAACACTTAAAGAAAAAAATTAGGGGTTGCGTTTGCAACCCCTATTCATATTCTACTTAAATCCCCGGTTTCGTAAAAGCGGATCAATTGATGGCGCTTTACCACGGAATTTCAGATACTGAACCATACCATCGTTGTTACCACCCTCGGCAAGCACATACTTACGGAACTTGGCAGCAACATCCTTGTTGAAGATATCGCCCGTTTCAACAAATGCATTAAAGGCATCGGAATCGAGCACCTCAGCCCATAGGTAAACGTAATACCCCGATGCGTATCCGCCAACAATATGGTTAAAGTATGAGGTGCGGTAACGGGGGTATATCTCTGGGATTAGCTTGATACGACTCATCGATTGGTTTTCGAATTCAAGCACATCAACCTGTTTAGGCTCTGTAAAACTATGCCAATCCAAATCGAGAATGGCCGCTGCAATATACTCCACGGTAGCAAAACCCTGGTTGAATTTTGAGCTGCGTTGCAACTTTTCAATCAGCGCATCGGGCATAACCTCGCCGGTTTGGTAATGCTTAGCGTAGAACTTCAGGACTTGCGGCTCACCTGCCCAGTGCTCCATAATTTGCGAGGGGAGCTCAACCATATCGCGTGGAACACTGCCGGCTATTCTATCGTAAGGCCCATCGGTGAACAGGCCGTGCAGGGCATGCCCAAACTCATGGAACAGGGTCTCAACCTCGTCCCAGGTAAGTAGAGCTGGCGTGGTTTCCGTAGGACGCGTAAAGTTTGTTACAATATTTACTATTGGGGCAACCTTTTTGCCGTTCTCATAGGTTTGCTGACGGAAACGCCCACACCATGCACCAACACGTTTACCCGGACGTGGATGGTAATCGAGGTATAGTAATCCCACGTGTTGACCTTTATCATCCTTAACCTCAAAAGCCTCAACCTCAGGATGGTAAATGGGCAAATCGGTACGCTTGGTGAATGTTATACCGTAAAGCTTATTGGCAACGTAGAACATACCATCGCGAACATTCTCGAGCTTAAAGTAGGGTTTAAGCTCAGCCTCATCCAAATCGTACTTTTCCTTTTTAAGTTTCTCGGCATAGTACCACCAATCCCAAGGAGCAAGCTTGAAGTTGCCACCCTCGCGGTCAATTATTGCCTGCATGGCATCCCTATCGCGAATGGCAGCATTCAATGCTGGTTCCATTACCTGGTTCAGAAAGCTGTAAACAGCATCGGGTGTCTTGGCCATATTATTGCTAATAACGTAATGGTTAAAGGTTTCATAGCCTAACAGCTTTGCTTTTTGAGCCCTTAGGTTTGCAATCTCAAGTAGTATGGCCTTGTTATCAAACTTATCGTTGTTATTGCAGCGCATCACATAGCCCATGTAAAGCTTTTCCCTAAGCTCACGTTTTTTGGAGTACTGTAGGAACGGTATCATGCTGGGTTTTTGAAGTGTGAATACCCACTTCCCCTCATGGCCAAACTGCTTGGCGGTAATGGCTGCTGCATCAATAATATCCTTTGAAAGACCCTCAAGGTCTTCGGGTTTATCGATAACCAGAATGAAATTCTTGTTGGTCTCATCGAGCAGATTCTCCCCAAATTTCAATCCCAGCTGCGAAAGTTTCTGGTTTATCTCGCGCAGTTTAGCTTTATCGTCGTCGTTCAGGTTTGCACCATTACGAACAAAATCGTCGTAATACCTTTCTACGGTTCGTAGCTGAAGGCTGTCGAGCTTAAGGTTCATACGGTTATCGTAAACCGCCTTTATTCTCTTGAACAGCTTATCGTTTAGGCTTATATTGTCGCGATGTGCCGTAACCTTTGGGGCAACCTGGCGGGCTATAGCCTGCATCTCAGGCGATGTTTCGGCACTGTTTAAGCTGTAAAAAACCGTGCTCACCTTTGTTAGCAACCTACCCGACTTGTCCAGAGCAAGAATGGTATTTTTAAAATTGGGTGTTTCAGGATTGTTAACAATGGCGTCAATCTCCTTTTGCTGCTCTTCAATACCCTTTTCAAAAGCGGGAACGTAGTGCTCCAGCTTTATCTCGTTAAAGGGCGGTACCTTAAATGGTGTTTTGTACTCGGTAAAGAATGGGTTTTCGGTTTTAACCAACGCAAACCCGCAAACTATTGCTGCTAATGGCATAAGGAAAAGTATTTTTCTCATAGTTTTTAGTTTTTGGTTTTATAATCCTTGGATGAGAAATAGAAAGTAAGGTTTAATAAGGATAAAGGGTAAAGGGTGACCCGTGACCCGTCCTGAAAAATGTCAACACAAACATATGTGTATGGACAAAAATAATTTTGTTACAAAACACTACAGCGAGGGTGATTCAAAGTTCAATGTTTCCATGTGTTGCTCCCTTCCCCATTTCCCTCTAACTCACCCGAACTCCCATTAACCCATATTGTTCCGAATAATTCAGAATCTTCACCGCCTAAGGGTTATTTATTAACGGATATCGTTCTACTTCTTCAAGTAATCAGAAAAAACCTTTTCGAACTTTTCCAGTTTGGGTGTTATTACCATTCGGCAGTAGGGTTGGTTTTTGTTGCCCTCGTAGTAGTTCTGGTGATAATTTTCGGCCTTGTAAAAGTTTTTAAATGGCTCAATGGCAGTTACTATTGGCGAGTTCCAGATGCCAGCGGCATCGAGCTGGTTTTTTATTTCAATGGCTGTAGCCTTTTGGTCCTCAGCATGGTAAAAAATTACCGACCTATACTGCGTTCCAATATCGGCGCCCTGTCGGTTCAACGTGGTTGGGTCGTGGGTTTTAAAGTAGATTTCAAGTATTTTAGCAAAGGGTATAATATCGGGATTAAAGGTTACCTGAACCACTTCTGCATGGCCAGTGTTGCCAGTACAAACCTCCTGATAGGTAGGGTTTACTACGTGACCACCAGAATAACCCGATTCTACCTTAACAACACCATTCACCCTACTAAAAATTGCCTCAACACACCAGAAGCATCCAGCTCCTAAGGTTACGGTTTCGGTTTTAGCACTCATAGTTTCAACTGGTTTTTGTGCCTTACAGCCCAACATTAAGGTTAGGGCTAAGGCCGAAAGGGTTAACACATACGTTAGCTTTTTCATTTCAAAGTCAATTTAATCATTGACCAAGATATTAACGAATTTGTTAGGGTGTTGTTCAAAGTCACCTAAAAATATTGCATGCCAACGTAGGAGGAATGGGAGGAAGTTAGAAGAAGTTGGAGCACGTGAACCGTGAACCGTGAACTGTTAAACGTGAACTGTGAGACTTGAGGCGGGAATGAGTAGGAATAAGAATGAATATTGGGAATGGGAGGAAGTTAGAAGAAGTTAGAGGAAAAGAGAACAGTTAAACCGATGTGGGAAAAAATAAAAAAAGCCGGATACAAATTCCGGCTGTACATTGCGGTATCTTTGCTTTAATTAAATCGATACGAAAACTTAACCAAGAATATGTTGTGCGGGTGCGAGTCCCAAAGGTTATCAATATCGTTGCCAATGGAATTGCTGTAAACCGATTCAAAATTTTCTTTCCCATGGGTCCATACAAAGTAAACTGTGGAACCGGGGCGGTATTCCCACCGAACAATCAGGTTTGACTGTAGGTTCAAGTAATTGAAATTCCTATTGTCAAATGAGTAATCGGTTGCGCCATCGGTGTTTTCATCTACCAGATATACCTCATTGTCGGCGTCATAACTTATCTGTGAATCGGTATATGTCAAAAACCTATCGGTATACTTTTGGGCCCTGGGTTGAGCAATATACTTGAACCGGGAATACTTACCGCTTGTAAAATATGGCCTACCATAGTATTGAACTGACAGCTCTGGGTTTATGCTATACTCCACCCGTAACGACATCACCCAGGTGTTCCTATTCAGATGTCCCCTTATATACCTTGTATCGCTCACAGTACTTATGTTATCCACATAGGAAAGTTCACTTTTACTGAACGAGTACGATGGGCTAACCCTTAGCAGTAAGCTTTTTAGAGGTTTGTATGTCAATGACAATGAGTAATTATGGCTTACAGAGCTATTGTAATTGCCTATATAGGCACTATTGCTTACACCAACAATTAATTTTTTCCGTCCATCGGAGTTAAGGCTTAGCCAGTAGTTCCATCCGCCGGGTAATTTAAGAGCAGGGCCACCTCTAAGTTCCGATACACTAAGGTTTTCGCCATTCCAGTTAATACCTCCCCCAACATACCAGTAGTTGGGTAGTTGAAGGTTCAGGTTTATGTTTCCGCCCTTATAGGTTGATTCGCCACCAAAATTCCAGCCTGTCCATTGGTTAATATTTACATTCAACGACCTGTAAACCTTAGTAGGTTCCCAGTATCGCAACCCAACCCAGATAACCTGGAATATATCATCAACATTTTGAACATAACCAATATCATTTATTTCCAGCTGAGGCGAACGCCAGGCAACCGCAGCCATGTAGCGTATATGTCCCTCGCCCACTTTGCCGAATTGAAGCACGCCCCCAGTTCCCGTAAGCGATGTTCTGGATGAATCTATCTTCACATGTTTAATATCGGGGCGTTGAAAATAGTGGGATGAGTTGGTTTGGGTTAGCAGAATAGCATCCTTGCTTCCATTAACGTGACTCCCGTATAGCTTGGCTTCAACCATGTACTTTTTATTTGCCCATAAATGCATTAAATCCACTCCCCCCGAGAAAGCATTACGGTGGTACTCATCGGCCATTATTCCCGATAAAGCTCTATTGGTTGAGGTAACCATTCCCGAAACTATTGTATTACCCTCATTGTATTCCTGCTTTGCGGAAACAACGGTATAGTTTGTGAGCGGTTCAACCATTTCATGGCTGCGGTTACCAGCAGAATCGATATTTGCCCATGCATTACCCGTAACACTTTGCAGCAGACCAACCGATAAACCACTACTTGATCGGCCGGTTAGCTTGGCAGCCCCAAGAATAGTTGAGTTTGAAGGTACCCGTGCGTATTCGTTATCGCCCAAATCGGGGTAATGCTGGGGTGCTCTACCAATTCTTCGGGAGTAAAACAGATTATTTGTAGCCAGGTCGCCATCGCCAAACATTAACGGAAAGTTAAGTAGGTTGCTCCCCTCAATGAAAAAGGGACGTTTCTCCTCAAAGTAGGTCTCAAATTCAGTAAGATTTATCACAGCGGGATCGGCCTCAACCTGACCAAAATCGGGATTTACCGTTAAATCAAGGGTAAAGTTATTGGTTAAGCCAATTTTGGCATCAACTCCGGCATTCAAACCATTGCGCCTTCCGGTCATGAAAGGGTTCCTTTCTTCGGGTTTAAAACTCTCTGTTTTGGTTACAACATAGGGTGCAATCTCAACCTGGCGTTTGGGTGTTAAGCCTTTCAGGCCATGTAGCTCGCCAAAAAGATGCACGAAACCCGGTGCATCCTTAGGAACATGCTGCCAGAAATCGGTTTCCTGATTCCTATAAAGGTGACGCCCCACCTGAATACCCCAGGTTTGAACATCGGCTGCTGAGAATCGAAGCTGGTTCAGGGGAATTTTCATTTCGGCAGTCCAACCGTACGGGTTCCGTGCAGTCTTAGCCCACCAAATTGGATCCCAGTTAGGGTCTTCCCTATCGCCATTCTCGGTCATTACCATATCCATTTTTG
The DNA here is from genome assembly GCF_037481895.1 of Tenuifilum sp. Taxonomy (NCBI): domain Bacteria; kingdom Pseudomonadati; phylum Bacteroidota; class Bacteroidia; order Bacteroidales; family Tenuifilaceae; genus Tenuifilum; species Tenuifilum sp. The sequence continues at coordinate 45,063 of NZ_JBBFKU010000001.1, read as the reverse complement.
TACCGGAAGCTGAAACGCAGAAAATAAATGCGGTGCGTTTGTCAAAGTAGGAATCAATACCTATTGCAACATAATCGCCTTCAATATCATCGCGACGGGTAACGCGTGCTACAATTTTATCGGGCTCTGTATCGTGCAACCGGAAAGCAGCATATAGGTAATCGTTATCGTACGTAATCATAAACTCCGTTTGCTGCGATGGTTCAGCACCATTATGGGGTTCATGCTGGGTAAATCCACTACACCAATTATCTTTTTGCCAAACCTCATCGTTCAATACCCCATCAATTATGGGGGGATGGGGGTTAACATGCAACGCTGTGCATGTGTTTTTTGACATTTCCTGGGCCAACAATGTATTGAATGAAAAAGTAATCATTGCTGCCATCAACATTGAGCATGCGGTAAGGTTATGCTTCATAGGTAAAAATAGTTTTTTAAACCAAATGACGTATATATGACGCCTAATGCTGCTCAAAGGCTACTTTAGAAATGTTAATAATTGTAAAAAGCGCGTGGGCGTTAGCTTTGCAAAAGAGTTCCGTTGAGTATAGTTGATAGTTGACGGTTGATAGTTGATAGTTGATAATATACTGAAATACTATTTTGGAAACATAGTAAACGCTTAATACCAAAACGTTTAACGGTTTACAGCTAACGGTTCTTGAACCTTTGCTAATTTTTTGCCACTACTCACCTCCGCCCAAAAATGCATCCCTGCCGGGATATCCATACTTTGACCTGGCGATTTCGGTTGGAAAAACAAAGTATTTTATTTTACCGGAAGTGCAAAGGTTGCCTTCGCCATCAAAAAGTTCAACATGCACGGTTACCATACGTTTTTCACGATTATCAATTCGACCACGAACTACCACTTGGCCCTTACCAATTAGCATCGGCTTACTGTAAAAGATCTCCATGCTGTGGGTAACTCCCGCTGTACCTTCAAGTATGTATATGCACCAGCTTGCTACCTCGTCCATTAGGGTCGATTGAATGCCACCATGCAAAACACCGTGGTAACCCTGATAATTTAGTTCAGGTAACCAACGGGTTTCAACGGTTTGATTAGTTTCATCGTACCAAAAGCTGAGCTTCAAACCAATAGGATTCTTACTGGAGCAGCAAAAACAGCCGTGCTCTGGCAAACCCTCGTATGGATTTTTTATTGCAACCATTTCAATTCAATTATTTACCTTGACAATTTTAAAACAATTTTAAAAAACTTAAACCTAAAACATATGTTTATTTTAAACAGATTTTAATAATTTTGAGAAAAACTTAAAAGAGTATGGATACCAAACACGGAAACGCAACCCGTTTAAAGTTGATGGAAACAGCTCGGGAGTTGTTTATTGCAAAGGGAGTCGATAGAGTTGGCGTACGTGAAATTGCATCCAAAGCCGGCGTTAACCTATCGCTCATGAACTACTACTTTCAGAGTAAGGAGAACTTACTTGAGCAAATCTTTGAGCAATCCATTAAGGATAACGGACAGAAAATCAGGCAAATACTTAACGCCGACATGCCACTTGAAGAAAAGATTAAGGTTTATATCAATACATACATCGATATATTAACTGAAGATCCCTTGCTTGTTCCCTTTGTACTTTCAATTATTCATAGGAATGCCGAACAGGCATCAAGACTAAAAGCGGTTCATACCCTTTACAACACCGAAACTTTTTCAAACCAGCTTAAACACGAGGCTGAGCTGGGCAATATTCGAAAGGTTGACCCGGAACAGTTCTTCGTCAGCATGATCTCGTTAATCCTCTTCCCGTTTGCCATTAAGTGGCTAATTGGCTATAGAATGACATTGAGCAATGAGCAAATGGCTCAATTCCTTGAGGATAGGCGCGAACATGTTTACGACTTGCTGATGAGTGCACTCCGCCCTTAGAACAACAAACCCCACAGCCTTTGTGGGGTTTTTACTTCACCCTAATCTCTTTTACCACTTCGCTCCCAAAGTACTCATTGATATGGGTAAGCAAATTCTTTCTGCGCATATGCAGTTCCTGCCTTAAAGCGGCTGAATTTAGGCTTAGGGTCAAAACCCCTTCCTTAAACTGGATATCGGTTGTATGCATGGCTATATCGCGGCCTACAATTCTTTCCCAGTCGGAACGGATTGATGCCTGATTAAAGTTATCGTTCCACTTCATGGCATCAATGAAAGCCTTTATGGCTTCGCCCAACGATTTTGTGTTGTGATCGCTCATGATTACCTCGACTCAACCAGTTCAAACTCAGAATTATCAACCCTAAAAAAACGATACCCCGACATTACCTTTGCCAAAACCTCCTCGAGCCTATTCTTGTTAGTATCAGTGATAAATATTTGGCCAAATCCATCATTTGCCACCATATCAATTAACCTATGCACCCTGCCGGTATCGAGTTTATCAAAAATATCGTCGAGTAGCAAAAGGGGTTTAATGCTTGCAACCTTAGAAATGAAATCGAACTGAGCAAGCTTAAGTGCAATCAGGTAAGTTTTTTGTTGCCCCTGAGAGCCCTCGTTGCGAATGGGGTATCCATCAATTAAAAGCGTAAGGTCGTCGCGGTGAATTCCAACCGAAGTGTACTGCAGAACCCTGTCCTTTTCGATATTCTCCAGAAAAAGTGTCTCGGCAGGGGTATCGTTCAGGTGCGACTTGTAGTTCAACGAAACCTTTTCCTGTCCGCCCGACACCTTGTTATAGTACTCCTGGAGGATTCCAATAAGCTGCTCCACAAACGCCTTGCGTTTTGAGTGGATTACCGAAGCATACTCTGCAAGCTGTATATCAATAGCCTCAATCAAATCGTAGCTAAAAGCGGTACGAGAATAGGTTTTTAAAAGGCTGTTGCGTTGGGCAAGCAATCGGTTATAGCGCAAAACCTCATCGAGGTAAATATGGTCAATTTGTGAAATAACTCCATTCATATACTTGCGACGCTCCTCGCCACTTCCCTCAACCAACTCATTATCGGCAGGCGAAACCATAACCACCGGAAGAAAGCCAATGTGATCGGCCAGCCTTTCGTAGGCTTTGCCGTTACGCTTAAAAATTTTTCCTTCGCCCTGCTTTAACCCGCAATATATGCTCTCATCAACACCTTGGCGCGAATAAAAACCCTGCAGTACAAAAAAATCCTGTCCGTGACGTATCACCTGTAAATCAGTTGACGAAAGCGAACTCTTGCACATGGAAAGGAAGTATATTGCATCGAGCAGGTTTGTCTTACCCTGACCATTGTTCCCTACAAAGCAGTTTATCTTGTTATCAAACTCGATATCAAGTTGATTTATTGACTTAAAGTTTATGGCTGTTAGCCTTTTAAGATACATAGTAGCTAAAAATGAATATTTGCAAAGGTAATTAAACCGAAAATGTTTGCCTAAAATTTTCAGATATTACAAAAACAATTACTTTTGCGATTGCTTTGTTAAAAATAAATATTCATTAGTTATGGCAGATAAAAAGAAACAGCAGACAACCGATACTGTAGAATCAATTGACAACGCTTTAACCCGTACTGAGCAGTTCATTGAGCAAAACCAGAAGAGCCTTACCATTATTGTAGCAGCAATTTTAGCTATTGTGGCTATCTATTTTGGTTACAAAAAACTTTACTTACAGCCCAAGGAGAACGAGGCCAGCTCTCAAATTTTCCAGGCTCAGTATTACTTTGAGCAGGATTCGTTTCGCCTGGCACTATATGGTAACGAGAACGATTTAGGCTTTGCAACCATAGCTGATAGGTACGGAATGACCCGCACCGGGAACCTTGCAAATTACTATGCAGGCATTTGCCTTAGGGAACTTGGTGAATACCAAAAGGCCATTGATTACCTTAAAAAGTTTGATGCCGGCGACCAAATGGTTACCCCAATTGCTTATGGCGCTATTGGCGATTGCTATGTGGAACTCAACATGCTAAAGGATGCTGCCAAGTTTTATGTTAAGGCCGCCAATTACGAGAAGAATGATTTTACCACGCCAATTTTCCTGAAAAAGGCTGGAATGGTTTACGAGGAACTCAAACAGTACGATAAGGCCCTTGACCTTTACAATATCATCAAGAATGATTTTACAAAGAGCATTGAGGCTCGCGATATTGAAAAGGATATTGCTCGTATAAACACACTGATGGGTAAGTAAAGACTAAACAGAGATAGATATTTAAGGGGTGCTTTTAAACACCCCTTATTTTTTACAAATTCGTATCTTTGAAAAAAAAATCCTATGGCAACATATCTGAAAAACCTATCGAGCTATGACCCTAACATGGTGCCTAGCGCCAAGAACATGAAGTTTGGCATTGTGGTTTCGGATTGGAACGATTCTGTAACCCATAAGCTACTTGAGGGTGCCTATAGCACCCTAATTGAGCATGGCGCAACCGACGAAAACATTCTTGTAAAGCACGTTCCGGGCGCTTTTGAGTTAACCCTTGGCGGACAGTTCATGGCCGAGTATGCCGATTTGGATGCTGTTATTTGCCTTGGCTGTGTTATTCAGGGCGAAACCCGCCATTTCGATTTTATTTGCCAGGGTGTAACATACGGAATCACCGAACTCAACATGAACTATAATATTCCTTTCATTTTTGGAGTGCTAACTACCAATAACCTTGAACAAGCACTCGACCGCGCTGGAGGGAAACACGGCAACAAGGGAGTTGAAGCAGCAATCACTGCCATTAAAATGGCTGCGCTCCAAAAAGAAATGGAGGAATTGGAAGGATAGTGGATTCGTTGTTCGTTGATGGTTGTTCGTTGTTCGTGATATTACTCAACAGTTGGCCCAATTTCGTTGATAGTAAAAGAAATCTTGATAAAAAAAACTGAATTCCCCAACCATTTAACGGTTCACGGTTCACGGTTAACGGATAACCTTTAACGGTTCACGGTTCACGAACCTCTTTTAACTTTTCACTTTTAACTCCGCCCCCCTCTAAACAAAATCAGCTTAAAAAATGGCACAATTCCCAGCTAATACTATATTTGCATTACCGGAGCCTTAACCAATTAAAAATGAAACGTGTTTTTTGGGTATTTTTTCCTTTGATATTTGCTCAAACAATTAGCGCACAGCAAAGCAACCCATTGATAAGCAAAGCTGATTCAGCCAGCCAAATGCGCTGGGTCGATTCCGTTTTCAACAGCCTAAGCTTAAGGGAACGTATTGCACAGCTTTTTATGGTGGCTGCATACTCCAACAAGGACGATTCCCATGTAATGGAGATTTCGCAACTTGTATCAAAACAAGGAATTGGTGGGTTGATATTCTTTCAGGGTGGGCCTGTCCGTCAAGCACGGCAAACTAATTACTACCAATCGCTTGCAAAGGTTCCCCTTCTTATTGGCATCGATGCCGAATGGGGATTAGGAATGCGGTTGGATAGCACCATCTCGTATCCCCGGCAAATGGCGCTTGGCGCCACTAACGATACCCTGCTAACCTACCAAATGGCAGCCGATATTGCCCATCAGCTCAAACGAATGGGTATCCATATCAACTTTGCACCGGTTATCGATATTAACTCCAATCCGCTCAACCCCGTTATTGGCTCCAGAGCTTTTGGTCAGGACATGGAAATGGTAACCAGGCATGGCATGGCTTACACCAAAGGATTACAAGAAAATGGCATTCTGGCTTGTGCCAAGCATTTTCCCGGCCATGGTGACACCTACGACGATTCACACCTAACCCTACCCCTGGTACCACATAGCACAAACCGAATCGATTCCATAGAACTCTACCCTTTCAAAAAGCTTTTTGCTGCTGGTGTAGCCAGTGTTATGGTTGCACACCTTAAAATTCCCTCCCTTGAACCCGATACCCTCCTGCCAGCCAGCCTATCGCCCCGCATTGTTGGCCAAAAACTTTTTGGCGAACTTGGATTTAACGGCCTTGCATTTACCGATGCCATGAATATGAAAGGTGTTGCAGGATACTATAATCCGGTTGACGCAAATATTCGCTCCCTGATGGCTGGCAACGACATTCTGCTCTTTCCAAGCGAGATTGAGAATACTATTAAAAAAGTTGAACAGCTTATTAAAAGCGAACAAATCCCCGAAGAACTTATTAACATTAAATGCAAAAAGGTTCTTATGGCCAAGTATCTGGTTGGTTTAAATAAATACCGCCCAATTAATGTTGATAGGCTTTATAACGATTTAAACAGTCCTTACTCGCAGGTACTCCGCCGTAAAATTATACGAAACGCAATTACTGTAATACACAATGCAAATAATATCCTTCCCCTTAGAGGGCTCGATACTCTTAGGATTGCTTATATTGAAATTGGTGAAAGTAAAGGCGATGCATTCCGGGAGCAGCTTGAGCTTTACACTGCCGTGCATACTTTCTCTATCAACCCCGAAGCCGAGCAGGCAGAGTACGATACCCTACTTACCAATCTAGAGCCATACAACCTAATTATTGTTGGTTACCACACTATTGAAAGCAAGCCTGCAAAGGGTTTTGGGGTAAGCCAACAATCATCAAATTTCCTGTTCGACCTATCGTTCCGTAAAAAGGTGATTCTTAATTTGTTTGGCAACCCCTACTCCATTAGCAGATTTGCTAATCCTTTAGCATTTGCTGCCATAATCGTATCGTACGATAACTCAACCGACAGCCAAAACCTTACAGCCCAAACCATTTTTGGTGGTATTCCGTTCTCAGGTAGGTTAAGCGTAACGGCAAGCGATCTTTTTAGCATTAATACCGGTTACGCATCAAACCAAAGAATTAGACTTGGATACAGCATCCCCGAAGAACTTGGAATATGGTCGGAGCAGCTCTCGGAGGTTGACTCCCTTGCAATGGAAATAATAAGAACAGGGGCTGCTCCAGGCATGCAAATCCTTGCAGCAAAGGATGGGGTTGTATTCTATAACAAGGCCTTTGGGAAACCCACCTACGTTTCGGAGTTTAGCAACGATATCAGAATGCTTTACGATATTGCATCGGTTACCAAGGTTGCTGCAACGTTGCCATCTATTATGAACCTGTATAACCGAGGTGTGCTGTCGTTCGATTCAAAACTTGGCCAGTTTATCGATTTAAAAAACTTCCCTGATAAGTCGAAACTACTTTTAGGTGATATCTTGAGGCATCAATCGGGTTTACAGGCCTGGATTCCATTTTATATGAACACATTAACATCGTTGGAACCTAACATACCGTTGTGGACTGAAACATTCAGCCAAACTCATCCCTATAAATTTAACGGGAAACGATACGCCAGCCGGTTTGCCTACCCAAGCCCTAAGTTCTACCGAACCGATTCAATCAGCAACTTCCCAAATAATGTTGCATACCGCATATACTCTTTGGCAAGCATCAACGATTCCATTTACCGGTGGATTAACCAATCGCCAATTTCCGATGCGGGTAAATACCGATATAGCGATTTGGGTTTCCTATACCTGCAAAAGGTTATTGAAACAGTTGAACAGAAAAGATTAGACAAGGTAGTTGAACCGCTATACAGCAAGTTAGGGATGAACTACACCTGTTTTAATCCGCTACTACGTTTCGACACCGAAAGGATTGCCCCAACTGAACACGACCCCGTTTTCCGCAAGCAGCTGATATGGGGGCATGTACACGATCCGGCAGCTGCTATGCTTGGCGGAGTTGCTGGCCATGCAGGCCTTTTTGCCAACGCCAACGATTTGGCTAAGCTTATGCAGCTGTACCTGAACGATGGAGAATACGGTGGCGAACGCTTTTTTGCTCCCTCAACAGTAAAAAGTTTTGCCAACCCAGCTACAACAAATGGCAACCGAAGGGCTTACGGCTTCGATAAGCCCAATGCCAGCGGTTCATCGCCTGCGGGAACAATGGCTTCGCCCGAAAGCTTTGGCCACACAGGTTTTACAGGAACAATGGTATGGGCCGACCCACAAAACGGATTGGTATTCATTTTCCTATCGAACCGTGTTCACCCCGATGCTGAAAATACTAAACTTTCAGCATTGAATTACCGCACACGAATTCACGATGTATTTTACCGTGCCATTCAAAGCATAAGCAAGCCTAGTGGGCAATAATTGAGAAGAGGCACAACAGCTGCATTCCACAAGGTGTAGAAAATTTTCTACACCTTTTTGCTTTTTTTATTGGAATTCATTTCAAAAACAAATTATATAAACCTGATTCTCTTATAGTTGTGATTTTTTTTCTTAACTATTAATTCTATTCTATAATTCTGGCATGGTTTTGTTATTACTTATGACGTCCCAAACACCATAAATACATAAATTGCTGTTGCCACCAGCAGCCAGGTTGTCCGGATCACCGCATTTACTGTCGGCCATGCATCGAATCCACCATTAGTCCCAGATCTAAAAGACAGTATAACCCGGACAACTTTTTTTATCCAAGATTCAATGTCGTTAAGATTACAAAAATATACATGCCTGTCATCCTGAGCGGAGCGAAGGATCACTAATCGACCCCATAAGACGTTTCGCTTAGTTCAACATGGCAATAGTTTCACGAACAACAAACAACGCTTCCAGCCCCGTAGGGGCGAAACATTTGTAACCCCATGGCTACTCCCACATGTATAGCGATGCACGAAATGCCTTTACCAAAGAGCAAAGGTGAAACTTTGCATCGCAAAAGAAAAATCATTACAAAGAATTATTTACACGTTCTTTCTTGTCTTGATACAAGAAAGAACCAAAGAAAATCAAGGCTGAAAAGCCCGACCCGATGGGTGC
>NZ_JBBFKU010000001.1:0-36323 GCF_037481895.1 Tenuifilum sp. | reverse complement strand
CGTTCTTTCTTGTCTTGATACAAGAAAGAACCAAAGAAAATCAAGGCTGAAAAGCCCGACCCGATGGGTGCCCCGCGGGCGGAACTGCCACGCGATACTATTCGCCACGCCTGCGGCGTGACTCATTTGGTATCGCTTACTAGGCCCACCACCACGTTCCACCCCCGACCCATTGCCGGGTCTGGCTTTTATGCCTCTGCTTGCTTCTTCCGCTCCTTGTTGGTTGAGGAATAGCATTAATAGAGAGTTGCAGGTTAAAAGAGATGCTTCGGCTAGCTCAGCATGACAAAGGAGCAGAAAGAAGATAGGGTTTTTGTCATCCCAAGCAAAGTCGAGGGATCTTTTCAAAGGATTGAAGAGAAAAGAGCAATGATATGCTTCGGCGTAGTCTACCCTATAAATCGAGACTCAGCATGACAGCGTGATGTTTAGCTTACGCGCAGCATGACAAATAACCTTAACTAAACAACATTGATCCAAGATTAGTCAATTGAATTTTTCATTTGACGATTTTCCTCTAAAAATATTACTGCGTCTCTATTTTATAGCCCGTTTAAATTCGATAATCTATGGTATTAAATTTATCTGTTCTATTTCCCTCTATTTTCCTCTAACTTCCTCATATTCCCACTATTCCGACTCATTCCCACTCAAGTCTCATGGTTCACCGTTCACGGTTCACGGTTCACGGACTCCAACTTCCTCTAACTCCCTCTAACTCCCTCTAACTTCCTCTAACTCCCTCTAACTCCATCATATTCCGTCTATTCCGATTCATTCCGATTCATTCCGACTCATTCCGATTCATTCCGACTCATTCCGATTCATTCCGATTCATTCCGATTCATTCCACAAAACTCATGGCACTTGGGCTTATTTCAAGTCCCTAAATCTAACTTCAACATCCACATCAACAAAAATATCGTTAAGCGTTTTCAAATCGGTATTGCCAGTGTGATAAGGGTAAAGAATTTTGGGCTTAAGCATCATCACAGCAGCTTTTAACATTTCAGGACTCATGGTATAGGGCAGGTTTGCAGGTAAAAATGCAATATCGATTTTCCCAAAGTTTTCCATTTCAGGAATATTTTCGGTATCGCCTGCCACATAAACACGTAGGTTGTCAAACTCAAATATATATCCGTTGCCCTCACCTTTAGGGTGAAATGGATTACCATTCGGACGTTTATTCACAATATTGTAAGCGGGAACTGCAATAAAACGGAAATCAGGAGTGGCAATGGTATCGCCGTTGGCTACCACCCTCCCTTCCAGCTTAAGCTTGCTTTGCTCTGCACAGATTTTAGTCCAGTAAAGCTGTGTATTTGAGGCAAACACTTTCGATAAAGCCACTGAATCCAGATGGTCGCCATGATGATGGGTAAGAAAGATATAGTCAGCCTTTGGGAGCGAATCGTAGTTTGCCAACCTTGACCATGGGTCAATATGAATTACCTTACCGCGGAAATTAAACATTAACGTTCCATGCCCTATATGAGCTATTTGCAAGGTATTGCCATTTGAAGTGGTAAAATTGTCGGTTTTTTGGGCAAACAATATGGTTGAAACCACGCTAAAAGCGGCAAAAAGTAAATTGGCTCTCATAGCTTTACGATTTGGTGAACACCAAAAATAAAAAAACCTTGTGAAGAACACAAGGTTTTGTGAAAGTGCCCAGGACAAGACTCGAACTTGCACGCTTTTGACGGCGCCAGCCCCTCAAGCTGGTGTGTCTACCAATTCCACCACCTGGGCGTTTAGCATCTTTATTCGGTAGTTAGGTTTTTCTTTTACCTAACTTTCTTTTTCTTTTTACCTTGGGTGGTGGGAGCTCGTTCCACTCGGTTCCACCACCTGGGCGTTTATCAACTTTATTCGGTAGTTAGGTCTTTTCTTTTGCCTAACTTTCTTACTCTTTTTACCTTGGGTGGTGGGAGCTCGTTCCACTCGGTTCCACCACCTGGGCGTTTAGCATCTTTATTCGGTAGTTAGGTCTTTTCTTTTACCTAACTTTCTTATTCCTTTTACCTTAGGTAGTTTAAACCTAATATTTCTTTCACCACCTATGCAATCTTTATACTACAAATACTTAAATCGCTGCAAAAATAATAACAAAATTAATTCCTGCATAGTTCACAGAAAAATTTTTCTGTGATTTCTGGTGCCCAGAACAGGACTCGAACCTGCACACCATTGCTGATACTAGTCCCTGAAACTAGCGCGTCTACCAATTCCGCCATCTGGGCAAAACTAAACTATAATTCAATACCAAAAGAACTTCTATCAAACAATTTTACTTCTGTTACCTCTAAATGGCGGGAGCTCGTTTCACTCGGTTCCGCCATCTGGGCAAAACTAAACTATAATTCAATACCAAAAGAACTTCTATCAAACAATTTTACTTCTGTTACCTCTAAATGGCGGGAGCTCGTTTCACTCGGTTCCGCCATCTGGGCAAAACTAAACTATAATTCAATACCGAAAGAACTTTTTTCAAAATTGCGGATGCAAAGATATAAAAAATATGTAGATTAAAACTAAAAATACAACTTTTTCTTACTTACTATTCAATGCTGTCCAATTAAAAAACTTTATTCTTTACAAGGAAAATGAAGTATTCTATTACCTACTTCATTTACAAATGTTTAACTGCTACGCGGTAATTGGATTTCGTTTCGTCTTAGGCGATAAAGCGCTCTAAGAAAAATCAACCATCCTATTCCTCATATAGGATAAACTAAGTAAGGATGTTACTAATTTAAAAAAAACTTTAGTCGGACAGTAGTGACTTGCTATAAAAATGAAAAGTTCTTATTTCATCTAATTTTAATTTAACAAGTTGAGCTTCGCCTGATTTTTTGTTATGTTCAATTCCAACAAATTCATTTTTGTTATTTCTCGTCAAGAACAATTCCGAATCCTCATTTAAAGTGTAGATTCTGCTATTTTGATATAGTTGATTTTCAGATTGAAGTGCACAAAAAACATGGAGCCCCATTTGAACAACTATTCTATAAAGATTTTCCTCTTTCCACACACCTAAAATTTTGAATTTAATGGGTTCTGTGGGATTAAAAGAATTTTGTGTTAAATCTTTAGCAAAGTAGAAAGTGTCAATCGTTACCCATCTTTCTATATTGACATCGTAAAATTCAGGGTAATAGTTAAACCATACGATATTGTTATCTTTGTTACTAGATATATGATTTAATACTAGTCCAGCAAGATTATTACTATTTTTAACAAAGGAAGGAGTATCAACTGCAACAGTTTTATCAAATATAGCAGAGTCTGCTTTAAGTTCATAGTAGCATAGAAAATTACTATTAAATTTGAACTGATTGTTTTCGATCAGATAAGTCGTGGTTAAAAATTTGTTATCTTCAAAAAGAAATGCATAGTTAATATTTATATTATTACTTGGACTGATCCTGTAATAATTTGTTGGTTTAAGTTGGGAGTCGAGAGTAAAAAGAATGCTTGCTGGAAAAACACTATAGTCTTTACCTTCGGGTAAAGGGTAATAGCAAATAGCAGAAGCAATAAGTTTACCATTATTACAGAATATCCCTTTTAATTGGTATTTAGGATATGAAACTTTATCTAGTACAAATTGTGATTCCCAAATCTCCCTCTTTTTATTAACGTCGTTTGAGTATGGAGCATAGTACCATGCACTATCTAACTCAATTGTAGATATATATTCACTATTTTTTGTTGATATGACTTGAATTGAATTGAATATTCTATCATTAATCAATAGTAATGTATCGTTTGCCAACGCTAACATTCTTATTCCACCTAGATTTAAATTGACTTTTAAATTTTCAATTTCAGCAATACTGGAAAATCCATTTGCTAAAATATTTTCAAAGGATGTTTTGTTATAATTGTAGAAAGGTAGAGGAATAGTATATCGTTGATAAGGGCGAGATGTTTTGTCAATTATAGTGATAGCAGACGCATGAAAAAATGAATACTTGTTGAAAAGTTCCTCTGATGCAATTGCTTTTATGCTATTTGGTATTTTTAAAATTTCGTTAGTGTATTTTCGCAAAGCCTTCTCTGGAACATCTTTGATAACAAATGTAACATTGTTTATTAATTGGTTTTTATTAATTTCATTTAGTATTAACTGAAGGGGTGCAGTACAAGAAATACAATCTGACGGTTTTATGGCAATGAAGATTTCAATATTATCTTGGTTTATATTTTTACAAAGCGCAAAAAAAGCAAGGTGTTGTATCAATAAATATGTAATAATTCTTTTCATGTTTCTCTTTTTTTAAAATATTGGGAAACGCTATAATAAGTTTATAATTAGATGTTAAACTAGGGATGGAATAACCATCCCTATTACTTATGGTTCATTATTTGTTTTAATTACTTCGTTAAAGTCTTCCTTTCTAATTCGATACACTTTTGTTGGGATTCCTTCTTTATCAATAGTCATTCCTATAGTTTGAACTTTAGGCTTAACAGATGCGAGTAAACTAGGTTTATTAATAACATTGTTATTAGATTTGGCTGCAGGATTTAATGATTCAGTGATATATGAAAAGCAAATCTTGTCGTATGGTGCCTCGCAAATAATATCAATAAAATCAGGTCCAATAGCAATTACCTTTAAATGACCTCTAATGTAAATGTTTTGAGCAGAAAGATTTAAACTTAACAACGTAAGCACCAATGAACTTGTTAACAATTTTTTCATAATTATAACTATTAAGGGTTTAAAATTTGTTTTTAGTTGTCACCCTTTCGTCCCGGTGGTGTCTCCGGGTGCGCCTCCCCCACCTGGTGGGCTTGGCATAAATGTAGAAAAACATTTCCTATCCTGTGCTTATTTTAATATTTTATGTTAAACATACGTCTATGTGCAAATTTACCCCCCCCCTACAAATAGGCAAATTTTTACGTATGTTTTATAACATTTATGCATTTTTTTATGTATATCAATATATGGATATTTAAGTCACCACAACATAGGCATCGTCAAGTAAAAACACAAAATACCAAAGTCTAAGAGGCTATTAAAACGAATGCATACAGAGCTGAAATACAAAAAGATTCTTATATACCATTGATTCATAATCTAATAAAAAAAACCGGAATGTATAGGATTCCGGCTCTTATCTAAATTATATGTATTAATACAACCTAAAGGTTTTCCTTAATATAGTTAGTCATAAGTGTGTAGAGGTGCATAGTAGTATTTCCGCCACGTATGCCGTGGTTTTTGTCAGGATATACCATTACGTCGAACTGCTTGCCGGCCTGAACCAGCTTCTCTATCATTTCAACTGAGTTCTGGAAATGAACGTTATCATCGGCTGTGCCGTGGATTAGGAGGAATTTGCCCTTTAACTTGTCAACATGGTTAATTGGGGAGTTATTATCGTAACCCAAAGGGTTATCCTGGGGTAGGCCCATGAAACGCTCGGTGTAAATTGAGTCGTAGTAGCGCCAGTTAGTAACGGGTGCAACGGCAATGGCCATGCGGAATACATCGGCGCCTTTGAATAGGCAAAGGCTCGACATGTAGCCACCGTAGCTCCAACCCCATATCCCTATTCTGCTGCCATCCACAAAAGGAAGGGTTTGCAGGTATTTAGCGGTTTCAATCTGATCAATGGATTCGTAATATCCCAGTTGCCCGTAGGTCATCTTCTTGAATTGTTCGCCTCTTCCGCCAGTACCACGGCCATCGACACAAACAACCATGTAGCCTTGGGTTGCCAAGTACTCATCCCAACCAATACGGAAATTATCAGTAACCGACTGTGAACCTGGACCACTGTACTGGTACATCATAACCGGATAGCGTTTGGTGCTGTCAAAATTAAGGGGTTTAACCATATAGCCATAGAGCTCAACTCCCTCGGAGGTTTTGAAGGTGAAAAACTCCTTCTGGGGGATATCGTATTGCACAAGCTTTTCCTTAAGTTTTTGGTTATCCTCCATCACTCTTACCTGTTTCCCATTTGCTTTGTAAAGGGTAACGCTCAGGGGCGAAGTAATTGAAGAGTTGTATACCATGTAATACTTATAGTTTTTTGTAAAAACTGCGCTATTCGTTCCACTGTTCGGGGAAAGTTTTCGAATCTGTCCTTTAGAATCAACTGAAAAAACAGCCTTCCGCAACGGGCTTTGGTCGTAGCCAAGATAGTAAATGGTTTTCTCCTTTGGATTATAACCGCTAACCGATATCACCTCGTTTGAACCACTTGTGATTTGTTGGATTGCTTTGTTTTGCCAATCGTATAGGTAAATATGTTTATATCCATCGCGTTCCGCTGTTAAAATAAAGCGTTTCCCATCGGGGGTAATTGTTAGGTAATCATCGGAAACCTCCTCTATGTAATACTTATTTGTTTCAGTAAATACACTTTCAGAATTGCCGCTTGCTGCATCGGCCATAAGTATGTCAATTTGATTCTGAAGCCTATTGAGCCTAATCATACAAAGTTTGTCGGACGTAGGCATCCACTTTATACGCGCAATGTACTGGTCAGTATCTGGGCCAACATCCATTTGGCTTGTTGCCTTGCTATCTAAGTTGTACACATGAATTGTTACAATGGAATTATCTTCGCCAGCCTTAGGATATTTAAAGGTATAGTTCTCGGGGTATAGATTACGCTCGTACATGGTCATGTTAAACATCTTAACACGGCTCTCATCGAAACGGAAGTAAGCAAGTTTTTTGGAGTCGGGCGACCATTGTAAACCTGTAGTAAGTGCAAACTCCTCCTCGTAAACCCAATCGGCTGCCCCGTTAATAATACTATTATACTCGCCATCGGTTGTCACTTGAATCTCTTCAAAGCTATTCAAGTCAACAATATAGATGTTATTGCTACGGACAAAAGCCACCTTGCTGCCATCGGGCGAGAACGCTGCATTCATTTGTGGTCCGTTCGACGATAAGCGCCTTAACTCTTTGGTTTTAATGTTGTAAATAAAATTTTCAGCGGTGTAGGAATGGCGGTAGATGGATTGCGGATTGGTTTCAACCAACATCTTGGTTTCATCGGCTGAGAGTTGATAACCCGACATTGCTTTTAGCTCTGGCACATCAAAAGCTGAGGGGTCGAATAAAACTTCTACCTGATCGCCCGTGGCAA
Source organism: Tenuifilum sp. (assembly GCF_037481895.1). NCBI lineage: Bacteria > Pseudomonadati > Bacteroidota > Bacteroidia > Bacteroidales > Tenuifilaceae > Tenuifilum > Tenuifilum sp. The sequence continues at coordinate 29,196 of NZ_JBBFKU010000001.1, read as the reverse complement.
GTTTAAACTTTGCCACTTGTCGTTTATCGTTCAACGCTGAGTAGTACTCATCATCGTTCATGGGTGTAAGCCCCCAAATACTTTTTGAGCGGAATGTACCCTTTTTAAAAAGATCGTCCAGGGTAATTTGCTGCTTGGCAACCTGTGCCGTTGAAAGCTGAAGCCCAGCAACTAAAACTGAAAGAAACAAAAGAATTACTCTTCTCATACGCATTGGTTTTGGTTTTCAATTTTGATATCAAAGTAAGCCAAATGTTTAAATCCGATTAGTCTGTAATACGGTTTTAACCATGGCACTAAGGTAACAATAAAAAAATCACTATAACATGACAAAAAGCAATAGCTTTAAATCGATTGCGGATGTTAAAAGGTGTGAAAACCAAACTTTTGTTCCCCTATTCCATTTTTTTTAATACTTTTGTAAGCTCACGAAGAATTTGTTGAAACAAAGTAAATAAAACCCTTTAAGTTTAATTAAAAACTCAAAAATAGATGTCGAAAGTAAAGAGAGTTTACGTCTTTGGAAACAAGACGGCCGAAGGAAAAGCAGACATGAAGAATCTGCTTGGCGGTAAGGGTGCAAACCTTGCAGAAATGTGCTTGTTAGGTTTACCAGTACCCGCAGGTTTTACCATTACAACCGATACCTGTAATGAGTATTACAAGAATAACCATGAGCTACCTGCCGAATTGATCCCTGAAATATGGGATGCCATTGCAAAGGTTGAGCAGATGATGGGCATGAAGTATGGCGATGCAGAGAATCCACTTCTAGTGAGCTGCCGCTCAGGTGCCCGCAAGTCCATGCCCGGTATGATGGACACCGTACTGAACATTGGTCTTTGCTCTTCAACCATTCCCGGTCTTATTAAGAAAACCAACAACCCAAGGTTTGTTTGGGACTCGTACCGTCGTCTAATTATGATGTATGCCGACGTGGTGATGGAAAAGGCCGAAGGTATTGAGCCAGTTGATGGTAAGGGAATCCGTAAGCAACTCGATGATATTCTCGACGAATACAAACATAGCAAGGGATACAAGAGCGATACAGATTTAACTGCCGACGATCTTAAATTCTTAGCTGAAGAGTTCAAGAAGCAGGTTAAAAAGGTTCTTGGCAAGGAATTCCCCGATGATGCTAAGGAACAGCTCCTGGGTGGTATTAAAGCCGTGTTCAAGAGCTGGAATGGTAAGAAAGCAGTTTCGTATCGTCGTATTGAGGGTATTCCCGATGATTGGGGAACAGCCGTTAACGTTCAAACCATGGTATTCGGTAACATGGGCGATACCTCAGCCACCGGTGTAGCCTTTACCCGTAACCCTGCAACCGGCGACAATGTGTTCTACGGTGAATGGCTTATCAATGCTCAGGGTGAGGATGTGGTTGCCGGTATTCGTACACCAAACCCTCTTAACAACGACACCAAGAACGAGCAAAACAAGCATCTTCCCAGCATGGAGGAACTTATGCCAGGCACCTACAAGGAACTGGTTGAAATCCGCAACACCCTTGAAAAAGCTTTCAAGGATATGCAGGATATTGAGTTCACCATTCAGGAAGGTAAGCTATACATGTTACAGTGCCGTGCTGGTAAGCGTACAGGTACTGCTGCCCTGAACATGGCCATGGATATGCTACACGAAGGATTGATCGATGAAAAGACCGCCGTTCTTCGTGTTGACCCCATACAGCTCGATGAGCTACTTCACCCCATTTGCGATCCCAAGGAAGAAGCTAAAGTAACTCCGCTTGTAAAGGGATTACCCGCTGGTCCTGGTGCTGCAGTAGGTAAAGTTGTATTCACAGCCGAAGATGCAGTGGCATGGGCACGTAAAGGCGAAAAGGTAATTCTCCTTCGCGAAGAAACCAACCCCGAGGACGTAGAAGGTATGCGTGCCGCAATGGGTATTCTTACCGCTCGTGGAGGTATGACCTCACATGCAGCTCTTGTTGCTCGTGGCTGGGGTAAATGCTGCATTGTTGGTGCTGGAGCACTCAAAGTAAATGCTGCTGATAAAACTGCCAAGATTGAAGGTTCAAGCGTTGTTATAAAAGAAGGTGATATTCTAACCCTCAACGGTACCAAGGGACACGTATATAATGCTGAGCTAAAACTTATGGAAGCCACTGAAAATCCTCGCTTCCAGGAGTTTATGAAGTTGGTTGACAAGTACCGTAAGATGGGTGTTCGCACGAATGCTGATACCCCTGAGGATGCCAAGGTAGCACGTGACTTTGGAGCCGAAGGTATCGGTCTGTTCCGTACCGAGCATATGTTTTACGGTAAGGGTTCCGAAGAACCATTGTTCTTGCTCCGCAAGATGATTCTTAGCTCAACCGAGGCAGAGCGTCGTAAGGCATTGGATGAACTATTCGTTTACGTTAAGCGTGACGTTAAGAACACCATGCTTGCCATGGACACCCTACCCGTTACCTTCCGTCTGCTCGACCCACCCCTACATGAGTTTGTACCCCAAAGCCCCGAAAAACAAGCTGAACTAGCCAAGGCTTTAGGAATAACAGTTGAAGCAATTGTTAAACGTGGCGAGGCCCTTCACGAGGTTAACCCCATGATGGGTCACCGTGGTGTACGCCTTGGTGTAACCTATCCCGAAGTTTCCGAAATGCAGATCCGTGCCATTTTTGAGGCTACAGCTGAGCTGATGAAGGAAGGCAAAACTCCTAAGCCTGAAATCATGGTACCCGTTACCTGCGACGTATCGGAACTCGATTTCACCAAGAAAATTGTTGACCGCGTTTACGCTGAGGTTTGCAACAAGTTTGGCATCAAAGCCATTGAGTATAAGTACGGCACAATGATTGAGATACCTCGCGCCTGCTTACTTGCCGACAGAATGGCAAAATCAGCCGAGTTCTTCTCTTTTGGTACCAACGACCTCACCCAGATGACCTTTGGTTTCAGCCGTGATGATATTGGCGGATTCCTCCACGATTATCTGGATAAGAAAATGCTTGCAGCTGACCCATTCCAAACCATCGATCAGGATGGCGTAGGTCAGCTAATTGAGATGGCAGTAGCCAAGGGCCGCAATACACGCCCTGAACTTAAGGTAGGTATTTGCGGCGAACAGGGTGGCGATCCTGCTTCGGTTGAGTTCTGTTTCAAGAACGGCTTAACCTACGTAAGCTGCTCACCATTCCGCGTTCCCATTGCACGCCTAGCCGCTGCTCAAGCAAGTATTAAATACGGAAAGTAATTCTGGTATAATATTTGTATGAAAACGCCCTGAAATCAGGGCGTTTTTTTATACTTTTGCGTATTACAATATTTTTTATGTATTTAAAATTAAGGCATTACCTGTTTATACCCTTACTCTTACTTATAGGGAAAACGAATGTAACATTTGGACAAGATCCTGTAATCGATTCAGCATGGGTTGTATCAACCTACAACTACCTTTTAATGGTTGAAGCGGATTCAGGCAATATTGAAAAAGTTAGAACGCTTTTATACCTTGGAGCCGACCCAAACACCAGCGATGAAAACGGTGTAACCCCATTGATGTTTGCAGTTCAATCGGGCAATCTAGATTTAGTAGAATTGCTCATTGATAATGGGGCAAATGTGAACGCTTACCCTACCAATGGCAACACGGCTCTCCATGCTGCTGTTATAGCTGCAAACGATAGTGTTGCTGAGCTGCTTATTAAAAAGGGTGCAGATGTAAATGCCAAAAATGTGAAAGGGCTTACCCCTCTGCATTTTGCTGTGTGGTATGGACTCCCATACCTCACCGACATCTTAATCTACTTTGGCTCCGACCTTAACGCTATTGATTACCAGGGAAATACACCGCTAATGTTAGCAGTATTCAGCGGGGCAAAGCTAAGCACAAAGTTACTCCTTGAGAATGGCGCCAACCCAGATATACCCGATAACAAGGGGGTGACACCCTTGATGGTTGCTGCACAATTCAACGATACAGTTATCTGCAATTACCTTACTGCCTATGGTGCTGATTTATCGCTCTGCGATTCCAGGGGTGCCAATGCCCTTTGCTATGCTATTGCCAATAAATCGAACGAAATTTTTAAATGTTTGAGCGAATTTGATGCCCTTAAGTTCCCTCTAAAAAAGAGTTATTACCAAATTGCCCGCGAATACAACAATAAGGAAGCCATGCAGTTTTTTGCCAGTAATGGAATTAAAACTAAAATCAAACCATCAATTACATCAGTTTACTTTGGCATAGGAACAAGCTTTTCAAAACATGAGTTTCTATTAGGCTATCATTTGGGGGTTTTTGAACAAATAACCCAAACAGAGTTCTCGCTAGGTTACCTCTACCGGCCATCTGCAACTGCCTCGCTAACCACTATCGATGGACAACTTTACCAGTATTGGGAAAAGAGAAACATACTACAGCTAAACATCCGCAAATACTATAATCTGTTTAGCTACAAAGGGAAAAACATTATTTCGTTTGCGGCAATTGGTATAGGACCAGCGTTCCGAAACTACAGGGGAACATCCTCGGACCCGAAAACACATTTTACAACCAACTTTTCCGGGGGTCTATCGATAAAAGGTGATGCAATGGAGTATTCGATAGGTGTTGGGTATAATTTTTATAAAGAGCTTGGAGTATCACCCTATTTCTACACCATATCAGCCAAAATCCATTTTAATGTGTTAAATCCTAAGGTTGTATACAAAAACGTAAAACATGTTCAGTAAGATATTTAAGTTACTAACCATTTCGCTTATTGTACTGGCGCCATACTCCTGCGAGGAAATGGAGTCCTTTATTGTTAACTGCGATGAGTGTTATGAATTGAAACCCGACAAAATTGATGTTCGCCTAAAATTCACCATTAACAATGAGAACCAAGTAGTTTACTTTGAACTATACAGTGGAAATCCTGAAAACGGAGTTTTGTTTTTTAGTGGAAATACTACCATAAGCGAAAAAGTATTCCTGCTCGATGCCAACTCGTACTACTCAATAAAAGCGTATTACACCAGTAAAGGAAGGCAAATAATTGTAATTGATGCAACTACAGTTAAACTAAAATATGATAAGTCGTCGTGCTCCAGCCCCTGTTACACAATTTCAGGCGATGTACTTGATGCTCGCCTCAGGTATTAAAACATGTTTTTTAGCAATGTTTTAAAACCATGTTTTCAAACTACTAAAAACCAACCGATAATTCAAAACAATATTAGTTACTTCGCCGTAAGTATTAGTGTTTAGCAAGTATCAGTATAAATATAAAATTGATTACGGTGAAGAGACAACTGCTTATCAGGGATGTAACCCTTAGAGATGGACAGCAATCGCTGTTTGCCACCCGAATGACTCAGAAACAGGTTGAAAGGGTAATACCTTACTACCGTGAAGCCGGGTTTTACGCCATGGAGGTATGGGGTGGTGCCGTTCCCGACTCCGTAATGCGATATCTGAACGAAGATCCATGGTATAGGCTCGAAAGCATTAAAGCTGCTATTGGCGATACTTCAAAGCTCACGGCCCTCTCCAGGGGACGCAATCTTTTTGGGTACAACCCATATCCCGAAGAGGTGATTGAAGGATTTAACCGCAATGCGGTTAAATCGGGAATTTCCATCATGCGTATATTCGATGCCCTTAACGATACAGAGAATATTCGCAGCACCGTAAAGTATGTAAAGGAAAATGGAGGCATGGCCGACTGTACCGTTTGCTTTACCGTTGACCCTAAATTTTCCCGTAAGGATAGGATTAAAGCCATGCTTAGCGGTAAAACCTTACCCCGTAAAATCTTTACTGAAAAGTATTATATAGCTAAGGCCAAAGAGCTAGAGGCCATGGGTGCCGATATGATTACCCTAAAAGATATGGCCGGATTGGTTACCCCTGAGCAATCGGCTGCAATTATTTCCGCGCTAAAACGCGAGATTAAAGTGCCTATCGATTTCCACACGCACTGTACACCGGGGTATGGTTTGGCATCAACCCTTACAGCCATTGTAAATGGGGTTGATATTGTTGATACTGCCATATGGAATTTTGCTGGTGGTCCAGCAGCACCAGCATTTGAACTTATTCAGATTTTCTGCGATAAAATGGGGATAGATACTGGTGTTAACCTGAAGGCTGTAGCCAGTATTAACGCAGAGCTTAAAACCATTCGCACAGAGCTAAAGGAACTTGACACCTACGAGTTACCCATTGACTTTGATATAACCAGCTATAATCTCCCTGCACGTATCGATAACCTGTTTGAGCAAGCCATCCTGTTTGCCCAGTCGGGCAAGTACGATGCCCTCCTTGATGCCTGCCAGGCCATAGAGCGTTACTTTAACTTCCCCGAACCCGATGAGAACGTTAAAAACGCTGAGATTCCGGGTGGAATGTACACCAATATGCTGGCTCAGCTCAAACAGTTAAAGCTTGAAAACCTGCTTCCAAGGGTGCTAGAAATCATCCCAACCGTAAGGCTCGACGCCGGTTGCCCTCCGCTGGTTACACCCACTAGCCAGATTGTTGGTGCGCAAGCCGTAAACTGTGCTATTGACGAGAGTAAAGGACAGCCCTTCTACACCAATAAATCCATACAGTTCGTAAACCTTGTTAAAGGGATATACGGGAGAACTCCCTTACCAATTGACCCGCAATTCCGTTTGAAGATTGCCGGTGTAGCCGAGGAGACCCCTTACGACACATCGAACTACAAAAAACAGCCAAACCCAGCGTTCCCTGAATATGGTGAGAATGTGAAATTGGCCATGAACGAGAAGGAAGAATTGCTGCTTGAGCTATTCCCTACCGTAGCGGAAAAATACCTTCGCGATAAAGTGGTAAACCATTACGAGTCAATTAAGCGCCAGAAGGAGGAAGAGGTTCAGCGTAAAATTCAGGAGGAAAAGCAAAAGTACTACTCAATGACCGAGGAACAACGCTGGAAAAGGCTTCTGGATGGATTACAGCAATATTTCTGTTAACTTCAATAGGTTTAGGTTAAAAGTTAGGTTGAAAAAAAGGGGCAAAAGCCCCATTTTTATTTTCGTTCTATTTCATTGTTCATGGGTGTTATATCAATACTCGTGTCGTAATCGCCCAGCAAATGCTTGCAGAAGTAATCGCCGGTAAGCCAGAAATGGTACTCGGTCATGTCGCCATAGCCATGTCGCTGGCCAGGATACATGAAGAAATCGAAACGTTTATTGGCCTTAATCAGAGCATTGGCAAGCCTGATGGTGTTTCCTGGATGAACGTTATTGTCTATTTCGCCAGTAGTAATAAGTAGATGCCCTTTAAGGTTCTTAGCAATTTCAGAGTTCTTATCGATGTTGTACTCAAACGTTACATTGCCGGCAGTATCGGCAATTTCCTTAACGCCATGGTGTTTCTCACTCCACCAACGGTTGTAGATGTTATTCTCGTGGTTGCCGGCATTGGCCACTCCAACTTTAAAGAAATCGGGGAAGGTTAGCATGGCTGCTGCAGTCATAAAACCGCCACCTGAATGGCCGTGGATTCCAACACGGTTAATATCAATATATTTATGTCGATATGCCAACTGCTCAGTTGCAGCCTTTTTATCCGCTAAACCATAGTTGCGCAGGTTGCCATAGCCATAGTTATGATACCACTTTGAACGAGCAGGGTGCCCACCCCGATTACCAACGGTAATAACTATAAATCCGAACTGGGCCAGCCTATCGGTTCTATCCATTCGTGCGGAGAACGATTTATTCACCGCCTCGGTCTGTGGGCCAGGGTATACGTAAAGGATAATGGGGTATTGTTTAGTAGAATCGAAATCAAATGGCTTGTACATTACGCCATACAAATCGGTAATGCCATCGGCAGCTTTAACGGTAAATGGCTCGGGGAATTTGTAGCCAGCCTCGAATAGCATTGTTAAATCAGCCTTTTCAAGGAAAAGTAAATCGTTGCCCTGATTATCAATCAATTTGGACTCCGGAATAGTATTAACCCGCGAATAGTTGTTCACTATGTACTGCTGATTATCGTCCATGCTGATGGAATGGTCAAAATTACCCTTATTCAGCAGCCTTAGGCCAGTACCATCAATACCGATCCGATAAAGATGAAGGTAGTAAGGATCCTCATTGGGTTCACGTCCATTTGCGGTGAAGAACAGCGTTTTGGTGGTTTCGTTGTAGCCAACAAGGCGCTCACAATGGAATGGTCCACTGGTTATCTGCCTTATGAGATTTCCCTGGTTATCGTACAGGTAAAAATGCCCCCAACCATCGCGCTCCGACCAGTGAATAATCTCTTTTTCATTATTAATCAACGCAATGCCATTGAAATCGATATAAGTGTTTAAGCGCTCCTCTATAACCGTTTTAACCTCACCGGTTTTAATATCAACATAGCAAACATCAATCCGCTTGAGGTCGCGCGATGTACGCTGGAAGTAGAGCCTATCGTTGTACTTGGAGAGCCATCGGGTTGGGACATAGTCATCGTCGCGCTCACTGGCCAATCGACGGTAATTCAGGATTGAAACATCCTGATCCTTAAATGCTTTGATATTGGGCTTAATTACCGTATCCTTAATATTCATGTCAAAAATCAGAATCTCATCCTGTGGGGCTTCCTTTTCACCCGGCATGTGGTACTTATAGGTTTCCAGGGTTGGCCTGGGATTGCTAAGAGTCTTGATCACCCATAAATCCTTAACCTTACGCTGGTCGGTACGAACCATGGCGAAGTAACGCGAGTCGTGCGACCATGTAATGTAAGCTGGCTTACGGTTGTCCTTATTCTTTACCTCTTCTACATTATCCTCCTCCTTGGTATTATACCCGTAGCTATAGTACTTCTCACCATCGGTGGTTAGCTGATGCTCAACAATGGTGGAATCCTTCTCGTTTTTCTTAGCCTTTTCGTAGTTCTCCTTGTCCATCCAGAATAGATTGTGGTTCTTGCTGTAAACCACATACTCGCCATTAGGCGATATATTTGCCCACTCAGGATTTTCCTTTGGTTTCTTATAATCGTCGAGCAGGGTTAGCTTGCGGGTGTTCAAATCGTACTCAAAGTAATACGTTTTCTTGTCCTTTTTGGCCTTGGCTTTATCGTCCTTTTTCTGCTTCATGTCATTCTCCTCATCGTCGGTTTTATCTTCATCGACCAACGTACTTTTTACCTCAAACTGAATGACAGTCTCGTTTTTAATGAACTTGATTTTTTGTATAGGTAGATGCTGCGCATCGAACGGCTCCTTGGTGAGCCTTGAGAGCTGAGCAGCCATATCGACATTATCGAACAGCAACGACTTGCTCTTTTTTGCCGGATCAACTATGTAATAGCTTTTGCCCGAAGGGGTTTCGTAGCCATACCAGAAACGCGTACTCTTCTTAAGCCAGTGGGCATCAACGCTGGTGCTAAAAACCATTTTATCAATTTTTTTTGGCGAAAACCTGGCGGGCAGCTCGTAATTAGCTTTGGTAACAGGTACAGGTTGGCTGATCACAAGCAATACGTTTGCCATTACTGACAATAGTAACAGAAAAAGCTTTTTCATGATTTTAGAGTTTTGGGTTGTTTTACTAACTTTGATTACAACAGCTAAGCTGAGTTTAATTAAACTTTGAACAAATTGAAATATCAAACAAATAAAAAAAATGAAAAAGCTATTTATTCTTCTGCTTTGTATCTATCCACTGCTTGGAAACGCCCAATACTTTCCGGTTACAATAGCTGAGGGTAGCAACTTTCAGTCAACATCAACCTATGCCGATGTTATGAACTACATCAAGATGCTTGAGAAAGCATCGAAGCACATAAAAACCGAAACCATTGCCACCAGCATTGAGGGACGCGATATCCCGCTAATGGTTGTAGCAAACCCAATGCCCAAAACACCCCGCGATATTGGTAACCGGATTGTGGTATATATACAGGCTAACATACATGCAGGGGAGGTGGAAGGCAAGGAAGCATCGCTGATGTTTGTTCGCGACTTGCTTAAAAACCCCAATAATCCACTATTCAAAAACATTGTTCTGCTGGTTTGCCCTATTCTCAATGCCGATGGCAACGAATCCATCAGTCCGAAAAACCGCCCTTGGCAGAACGGGCCTGTTAACGGTGTTGGCGTAAGACATAATGGGCAAATGCTCGACCTGAACAGGGATGCCATGAAACTGGAAACTCCCGAAATGGTTGGCGTAGTAACCAACGTATTAAACCGCTGGGATCCTTCCATTGTTATGGATTGCCACACCACCAACGGATCCTACCATCAGGAGCCGGTTACCTTTACCTGGATGATGAACCCCAACGGTAATCGCCAACTCATAAACTACATGCGCGATAGGATGATGCCCTGGGTGTCGACCCAGCTATCGGTCAAATATAAAACGCTAAACTGCTTCTACGGCGAGTTTATCGACCAAAAGGATTACGAAAAGGGTTGGATATCGTACGCTTCTGAACCCCGCTACTTCACCAACTACATTGGGTTAAGGAATAGGCTTAGCATTTTGAACGAGAACTACGTTTACGCCCCATTCGACGAGCGGGTTTACGGGTGCTATAACCTTATTGCCTCAGTTTGCGATTACGCCATGCAAAACAGCAAGGAAATAAAGGATTTGCTTGCCAAAGCCGACAGAGAGGCTATTCAGATTCCCAAAACCACACCCGCTCCTGAGTTTGCCATAACCTACGAGGGTAGGCCTACACCCCAGTGGGTAACCATCCTCACCTTTGAGGCCGAAGCCTATACCGACGAGCAGGGACGGGAAAGGTTCCGCAAAACCGATCGTAAGCGCACGGTTACCGTTCCCTACATAGCCGACTACTACCCCACCTCAACCATTCCATTCCCCTTTGCCTACATTGTTAGAAACGACAGGGTGATTACCAATCTCCTTAAAAATCACGGAATACAATTCCAAACCCTAACCGATACAGTAACCCTAAATATAGAGCAATTTACAATCGACTCGCTAAAGCCAGCCCCTCGAGTTAACCAGGGACACTATAACAGCAATATCTATGGCAAATACGTTAAGGCCAATAGGCTATTTACAACCAACTACGTGGTGGTTAGAACCTCGCAACCCCTTGGGCAGCTGGCTGCTTACCTACTTGAGCCACAGGCGGACGATGGGTTGGTGTTCTGGAACTTCTGGGACCGTTACCTTGTGCCGCAATGGGGCAACATCTACAACCCGGTACCGGTTTTCAGGGTAACCGATGAAAACGAACTTGGCAAAATCTAGTTCATGAATTAATTTGTAGGTTTTTAACGCATGTGAGTAGGTTCGTTATTGATGAATATTAATATATTTGTTTAAATGTGAGAAAAATGGATAAATCCATTCAAACAATATTGCGAAATCCCCATAGCCCACGAATTAATTTGTGGGCTAGGAAATGTATTCTATTAAAGCCCTATTTCTAATCATAAACAAAAACCGCCCGTAAAGGCGGTTCTTAAATTTTTAACTTTTATGCTTAGAGCCGATGACGAGAATTGAACTCGTGACCCCTTCCTTACCAAGGAAGTGCTCTACCCCTGAGCTACATCGGCAAGTGTGGGGAGAGCAGGATTCGAACCTACGAAGGCATAAGCCAGCAGATTTACAGTCTGCCCCAGTTGGCCACTTTGGTATCTCCCCTTCCCTCTCAAAAAACGCGTTGCAAAAGTAGTAATTTTAGCAAAACTCGCAAGCGCCCTTTGCCATTGACCTTGAAAAATTTTACGCTTAAGGGCGAAAGGGTTGAAAATCAACACTAACCTCAACGAACCTAGAAATCCTTCTCATGGTTTTATAGGAACATTCTTATTATTTAACTGCGTGGGTAAACTTTTTTTCATGAAATATATCTAACTTACACTAAAATCAACTTTACAACTAAAACCTATAACCATGAAAAAACTGTTACTTTGGGTATTGGCTATAGCCTTTACCATCACAGCAGTTCAGGGGCAGGAGGCACGCTTAATGCGTTTCCCGGCTGTGCATAACAATCAGGTGGTGTTTACCTATGCCGGCGACCTATACACTGTTGACATAAGCGGAGGCGTTGCCCGCAAGCTAACCACCCATGTTGGGTATGAGATGTTTCCTCACTTTTCGCCCGATGGTAGAACCATTGCCTTTACCGGGCAATACGATGGAAACACTGAGGTTTTCAGCATTCCTGCTGAGGGAGGTACTCCCAAGCGTTTAACCCATACGGCTACCCTAAACCGCGATGATATCTCGGACCGAATGGGACCAAACAACATAGTAATGGCATGGACGCCCGATGGCGAAAAGATTGTATACCGCTCGCGCAAGCAGAGCTTTAACGATTTTAAGGGGCAACTATTCATGGTTCCCGCCAACGGTGGCATGAGCGAGGAACTACCCCTTTCCACCGGTGGCTTTTGCTCATTCTCGCCCGATGGGAAAAAGCTTGCCTTCAACAGGGTTTTCCGTGAGTTCCGTACATGGAAATACTACAAGGGTGGCATGGCCGACGACATCTGGACTTTTGACTTTAACACCAAAGAGGTTACCAACATCACCAGTAACCCCGCACAGGACATTTTCCCCATGTGGATTGGCGATGAAATCTTCTTCCTATCGGACCGCTACAGAACCATGAACCTATTTGTGTACAACACAAAAACCAAGAACATCGAAAAGGTTACCAATTACACCGATTACGATATCAAGTTCCCCTCGTTCGACCATAATACCATTGTTTTTGAGAAGGGCGGATTCCTATTTGCCTTTGATGTAAAAACACGTACAACCCGGAAAATAAACATCACCATAACCGACGACCAGAACTACTCACGCCCTTCGCTGGTTGATGCAAGCAAGCGCATCACCAATGCCGACCTCTCGCCCAATGGCGAACGGGTAGTTTTTAGTGCACGTGGCGATGTTTACACTCTACCATCGGAGAAGGGTATTACCTACAACCTAACTGCTTCATCCGATATCCATGAACGCGAGGCCACTTGGTCGCCCGATGGTAAATGGATTGCCTACCTCTCCGATAAAACAGGAGAGTATGAGGTTTACATCCAACCCCAGGATGGAAGCATGCCCGCCACTCAGGTAACCTCGGGCATTAACAACTACATTTTTGGCATAGAGTGGTCGCCGGATAGTAAAAAAATCCTATTTAGCGATCGCTTGGGTAGGCTACAATATGTTGATATTGAAACTAAAGCCGTTACCCTGGTTACAAAGGGTAAGTATGGCTTGGTAAACAGCTACAGCTGGTCGCCCGATAGCAAATGGATTGCCTACTCCACCTCCGATTCCAACCGATTCTCAGTAGTTTACATCTATAACATTGACAGCAAGACCACCAATTCCGTTACCAATGGCTGGTTCTCATCGTATGGGCCGGTATTTTCAAACGATGGCAAGTACCTGCTTTACGTATCGGATAGGGAGTTTAATCCCATATACAGCAACACGGAGTGGAATCACGCCTATGTTGACATGAGCAACATATACATAGTGATGCTCTCCAAGAATACACCATCACCCTTTGCCCTTGAAAATAACGAGGTAAAACCCGAAACCAAAACAGAGCAGCCCAAGGACAAGGATTCAGCCAAAAAACCAGTTAAAACCGAGGAGAAACCAAAGCCTGAAGTTCAGCCTGTTAAAATCGATTTTGACGGTATTGAGAATCGCACTGTGGAGTTACCGGGCAAAGCAGGCCGATACTACAACATCTACTGTATTGATGGCAAGGTTTACTACAATTACTCCAGCTCTAGGGATCGCCAACCTGTGGCCATGATGTACGACCTGAAGAAACAAAGGGAGACTGAGTTGGGGGAATCCATCAGGTTCACCATTTCATCGAACGGGAAAAAGATGCTGGTATCGAAAAACCGCACCTATGCAGTAATCGACCTGCCAACCGGGAAAATCAACATGGAAAAGACCATTGATTTAAGTGACATGAAGGTTTGGGTTGACTACCACAAGGAGTGGAAACAAATATTCGACGAGAGCTGGCGTCAGATGCGCGATTTCTTCTATGTAGAGAACATGCATGGTGTTGATTGGAAAGCCATTCACGATAAATACGCTGTACTGGTACCCTACGTTAACCACCGCAACGACCTAACCTATATCATTGGCGAAATGATTGGCGAACTGAATGTTGGTCACGCTTACGTGAACAGTGGCGATAAGCCAGAACCCGAACGAATTAAAACCGGGCTGTTAGGGGCTAAGCTGAGCAAGCACAGCAGTGGCTACTTTAGGGTTGACAAAATACTTGAAGGCGCCAACTGGAGCGATGCGCTCCGTTCACCTCTGGCCGAGATTGGTGTGAATGTTAAGGAGGGCGACTATATAATCTCAGTGGATGGGGTTGACCTCAAAAACATCCCCGATATCTACTCTACCCTTATCAATAAGGCCGATAAAACAGTTGCTCTTGTTGTAAACAGTTCACCACAGGCTAACGGAGGCCGCAAGGTGCTTGTAAAACCCATTGCCGACGAATCGGAACTTTACTACTATACCTGGGTGCAGAACAATATTCGCAAGGTAAACGAAGCCACCAATGGCGAAGTGGGCTACATCCATATTCCCGATATGGGTGTTGCCGGGCTCAATGAGTTTGTGAAATATTTCTACCCTCAGCTCACCAAAAAGGCTTTAATAATTGACGATAGAGGTAATGGTGGTGGTAATGTATCGCCAATGATACTTGAGCGCCTAAGCCGTGTGGTTTACCGCATGACCATGCGCCGTGGATTCGATCAACCATCAACAATCCCTTCGGAAACGCATTACGGGCCAAAGGTTGTGCTCATTGACCGTTATTCCGCCTCCGACGGCGACCTTTTCCCTTACGGTTTCAAAAAGTTAGGCCTTGGGCCACTCATTGGTGTTAGGAGTTGGGGCGGCGTTGTTGGTATTTCAGGCTCACTACCATTTGTCGATGGTGGCGACCTGCGTAAACCGGAATTTACCAGCTTTAGCTCCGATACAGGCGAGTGGATAATTGAAGGACATGGCGTTGATCCCGATATCGAAATTGACAACGACCCTTACAGGGAGTACATGGGGCAGGATGATCAGCTGAATAAGGCTATTGAGCAGATTAAGGTTATGCTTAAGGATTACAAGCCTCTACCGCAAATACCCCAAGCACCTGACAGGTCGAAGTAATGAAATAAAAAACGGGTTGAAGTTTTCAACCCGTTTTTTAATTTACTTTTTGATATCGTAAAAACAGCGTTGGGGAGAGTGTAGCTTCCCTTCAGCCACCAGTTTTTTGATTGCCTTTTCAACCTCTTTCTTATCAACACCTGCTGCTTCGGCTATCTCACCGGCTTTCATCGGCTTACCAGCCGATTTTAGGGTTTGAATTACTTTCTCATTTGCGTCCATTGTAAACTCTTTTTAGTTTGACATTTATTTATGGGGATGAAACATCAATATTGTTTCCCTTAGGTACTGGTTATCGAGATGTGTATAAATCTCGGTGGTTTGGATCGATTCATGTCCAAGCATCTCCTGAACGGCCCGCAAATCGGCCCCTCCCTCAATTAAATGGGTGGCAAATGAATGCCTGAGCGTATGGGGGCTTATGTTCTTTTTAATCCCGGCCAGTGAAGCATACTTTTTAATAATGGTGAATACCATCTCGCGGGTTAGCTTTCGGCCCCATCGGTTTAGGAAAACGATATTGCGCGAATCAGGATCAATACGTGAATCGATGCTGTTACGCTGCGCAAGGTATGCATTGATATCGTTAATGGCTTTTGTGCCAATGGGCACAAGCCTTTCCTTATCGCCCTTACCAATAATCCTAATAAAGCCATCGGTAAAGAACAAATCGGTAAGCCTAAGCGACACCAACTCCGACACACGAAGCCCACAGCTGTAAAGCGTTTCAATAATGGCTTTATTCCTGTGCCCATCGGGTTTACTCAGGTCGATGGCCGCCTCTAATGCATCGATTTCAGCTACGCTTAGAACCTCGGGCAATTTTCGGCCTATTTTGGGAGAATCGATCAGCTCGGTAGGATCGGTGTCAATCACCTCCTCAAGTAGCAAATACTTAAAAAAGCCCCTTACCCCGGAAAGAATCCTGGATTGCGAACGCTTATTCAAGCCCAAATCGTGAAGCTTAGCCAGGAACTCCTCCAAATCGTTACGCCGTATCGATTCAGGCTCAACGCCTTTCCCCTCGGCAAACTTCCAGAGCTTATCCATATCGGCACGGTAAGCTGCAATGGAGTTCTCGGAAAGCGATTTCTCAAGTCGCAGAAAGTTAATGTAATCGTCTATTGCGTTGCTCCATCCCATTTTAACTCGTTAGGTTTATACAAATATATGCAATAACCCATAAATGATTAGAATCAGCCTATGATTGTTTTATATCAACTTTGACCTACGTTAAAATTTCGTAAATTTTGCATGTAAACCAAAACAAACAAAACTATGGTAAACTCCGATTTAGTTGCAACAGGACTAATTGCAGCTTACACCATTTATAGTTTGGTAGCAATTGGTCTATTTGGTTGGTTTGCCTACCGAATAACCAAACCAACTAAAACGCCTGTAGTAAAGCCAGTACTATTTTACTCTTTTACTACGTTGCTTGTCATAATTGGCGTATCGCTTCACCTCACTACCATGCACACCATTCCTTGGGTAAAACTGGAAATGGATGCATCAAAAATCAACCCTGACAGGTTGATTAAAATGGAGGTCGATAGTTTTAAGTTTTACATCCTAACCGATTCAATTAGGCAGGAGTTGCCCGTTGCTGAGCCAATTAAAATTAAAGAGGGTGAAACAGTTATGTTCGATGTGTATTCCAAAGACCTAACCTATGGATTTGGATTATTCAGGCCTAACAATACTATGGTATTACAAATGCAGGTACTACCACTTTACAATAACAAAATCATATGGGAGTTCAATGAAAAGGGGACTTTCACCTTGCGTTCAACCGAATTTGCGGGCCCAAAAAGCACCCGTATGATAATACCAAACTTTATTACTGTCGAATAATAAAATCGTTGGTCTATGAAAAAGTTAATAGATACTTTAATAAATGGCAATGAGGTAAACGGACGCTTAGCAGGCCTTACCCCATTACAAAAATTAACTCTAAGGTTTGCTGTAGTATCTCTTGTTTACTATGGCTTTGCTGTAATTGAAGGGATGATAATGCGCTTAATCCTTGCATCACCAAACTCACTCACCGGACTAATTCCTGAACATCAATACTTTGCAATCCTAACAGCACATCCACTTGTTGGTATTTTTGGTGCCACCTACACCCTTGTGTTTGGCGCCTTCTATTTTGCGTTACCTTTCCTTCTTAAAAAACCTTTATGGGGATTTAAAGCTGCAAATTGGTCGTTTTGGCTGATTACTGTTGGGGTTTTCGTTTTCTGGTTTGCAGGATTCCTCTCGCATTATGGGCCTCTATATACCCTATACTGGCCACTACCAGCTGACTTTAATCAATTTGGACCATGGGGTGGCACTTTCTTTATTCTTGGAATTGCATTGGTAATGGTGGCCTCCATAATTTTTGTCGTTATTGTTTTTAAAACAATTACTTATACCCCTAAAGGGTGGGAAAAGCAACCGGGTGGTTCACTTTTGGCTTCGGCACTGGGAGTATCGGGGCTAGCAAACCTTTTCCGAAAAAAAGAAAATCGTAAACATCACCAAGTGCCATTACCAGTTGCTGCCATAGCCAGGGGATCGGTTGATGTATTCCTAAATGCTGGTATAATAACCTTTACGGGAGTGCTTATTCTGGTTTACTTAGTAGGGCATATTTTAGGATTTAACCTACAAAACTCTTGGATTGATGCGCTCCTCTACAAGAACATGTTCTGGTGGGGGCTCGACCTAATAGCCGACGGTTTAGTTCTCATTTTTGTTGCCGGTACTTGGTACCTACTTGCCATGCTAATAACTGGCGTTAAAAATGTATATATGGAGAACGTAGCTAGGGCACTACTTTTGCTCGAACTAGTAGTTTCCTGGACAGTTTGGTCGCACCACCTCCTTTCCGATCAGGCGCAGCCCTTAATGCTAAAACTTGTGTCCGGTCAATTTGTAACAGCGTTTGAGCTTATAACCCAAGGATTAGCTCTATTTATAAGTTTAGTAACACTTTGGAGTGCACGCCCTCTAAAATGGACACCAGAACTAAAATTTTTCCTTGGAGGTTTACTTGGTTTTGCCCTAGCTGTTGCAGCAGGTATTATTCAAGCCGATATGGGGATGAATCGAATACTACACAACACACAATGGATTGTTGGGCCTCACGTCCATGTAGCTGTTCTGATTGGACTTACCATGACCCTGTATGCAGTAGTTTATAAGTTATTACCAGTACTAACTAATGGTTTGAACATATACAGCATAAAACTTACATCATGGCATTTCTGGCTACATCTACTTGGAGGTATAGGTATGGGTGCGTTCATGGGTATGGCCGGGCTTAAAGGCATGCTCCGCAGAACCATCTACTACAATGGCGAGTTTGATATTTTCATGATTCTTGCAGCATTAGCCGGAGCAGCACTACTTTTAGCCTACTTATCATACTTTTTCAACCTTGTCCTCACAATCGGTGTAAAAGGAATTATTGAAATTTTCAAACCATCAAAACTACCTAAGGAGCAAATACTTCCCGAATAATTTACTAAATGAAATAAGCAAAAGGGCTTTCGAATTTTCGATTGCCCTTTTCTTTTTTTAGAAAGCTTAACAAAAACTTGAGTATTTTTGCAAAAAAATTCCACCTATGCTCAAACGTACAAAAATAGTTGCCACCATATCCGATAAGCGTTGCGATGTAGATTTTATTAAATCCCTTTACCAGGCCGGAATGAACGTTGCGCGTTTGAACACCGCCCACATGAACCCGGAATCAGCCAAAAATCTGATTTCCAATATCCGGAGTGTTTCTGAAAACATCGCTATACTTGTCGATACTAAAGGCCCCGAGATTAGAACCTCATCAAATGGCGTGGAAATTAAGGTGGAAACCGGAATGAACATAAAGATTATTGGCAACCCCGATGGAACTTCCGGAATCGACACCGTGTATGTTAGCTACCCGAACATTGCGGCCGAAGTGCCAGTTGGTAACACCATTCTCATAGATGATGGCGAAATTGAACTAAAAGTGGTTGATAAAAGGGACAATGCCCTCTACTGCGAGGTAACAAACTGTGGCACCATAAAACTGCGTAAAAGTGTAAACATACCGAATGTGCACATCAACCTTCCCTCGCTAACCGAAAAGGATAAGGCGTTTGTTCAGTTTGCCATTGAAAACAATATAGATTACATTGCTCACAGCTTTGTTCGTAACAAACACGACGTGCTTGAAATCAAGGAGATACTCCATAAGCACAATAGCCCAATTAAAATAATTGCCAAGATTGAGAACCAACAAGGTGTTGACAATATTGACGAAATCCTTGACCACGCCTACGGCGTAATGGTGGCTCGTGGCGATCTAGGTATCGAGATTCCTGCCGAGAAACTACCTATTATACAACGCCGAATTGTTAGGAAATGTATAGAGAGTAAAAAGCCGGTAATAATTGCAACCCAGATGCTGCATACCATGATTGAGCATCCGCGTCCCACGCGTGCTGAGATCAGCGATATTGCCAATGCCATATACCAACGTACCGACGCCATTATGCTAAGCGGCGAAACGGCATACGGTCAGTACCCCGTTGAAGCGGTTGAGGTGATGACCCGCGTTGCGCGCGAGGTTGAGGAAGCCCAAGAGGCTGACCTTTCAGTAAACCTTGTTCGAATTAACAACGAGGTAACAGCAACCCTGGCTAAAGCTGCCGTTAGGGCATGTTCATCGCTTCCCATTAAAGCTATTATTGTTGATACTCTTACAGGTCGCACCGGCCGCTACCTTGCTGCATTCCGTGGTCGAATTCCCATATTTGCCATTTGCTACAAGCAACATGTAATGCGCGAGTTAGCACTATCGTATGGTGTAGAGGCAGTTTACATGGAGCCCCGCACCTCACGCGACCATTTCCTTACCGATGCCATTGGCACCATGCTCGAACGCCGAAAAATTGCCTCCGAGGACATGGTACTCATCATTGGAGGTAGCTTTGGGCCCAGCAATGGTGCTTCGTTCATGGAAATTAGCAAGGTTAAAAATCTGGTATCCAAAAAGTAAAAAATGCCCGATTCTTTAGGCAAATCAGTAAAACTGCACATAGCAATTCTAGCTATTCAACTTACTTGCCTATTGGGCTACTCCCAGAAAATGCCAAATGCTTACTACAGAGCAGAGGCAGCGCTTGAACTAAACGATACAAAGAATGCCCTCAGCTGGGCTGATTCGTGCTTCAATGCCAAACCATACCGTTACCAGTATTACCTTGTAAAAGGGAAAGCCCTTTTACAAGCCAATCGGTATAATGAGGCCATTGAGGCCTTTTTACAGGCTGAACAACAACGCTCAGGCATTGCATCGTATCAACTGGCAAGAACG
This sequence comes from Tenuifilum sp., assembly GCF_037481895.1. NCBI lineage: Bacteria > Pseudomonadati > Bacteroidota > Bacteroidia > Bacteroidales > Tenuifilaceae > Tenuifilum > Tenuifilum sp. Next base: position 8,715 of record NZ_JBBFKU010000001.1, on the reverse strand, counting down.
TATTGCCTCATGGGCGATACAATAAACTGTATTGAATGGACTCGTCAGAATTTACAGTCGATATACAGAGAACCTGAAAGTAGCTTCCTACTCAGTAACGACTTTTCATTTGCGCATTCCTTAAAGGAATGGCAAAAAATCTGGGACAAGGAATGGTATTCCGCAAGTGAAAAGGATATTCACTATGCCCGTTACCTAATTGGTAACCAAAACTACGACGAGGCTATTGAGCTCCTTAACAAAAGGATAAAAAGTAAAAAATCAAAAGCAGAACTATTTGAGTTACGGGGACGTGCACACCTAAATGCCGGAAACTTTTTACTTGCACTAAGAGATTTTGAGAACGCATACCATCGCAGCAAAAGGAATTATGTTTACTTGGCACTGCAGGCCAATGCACTATTTAACCTTAATCAAAACGGAAAAGCGTTAACGCAAATCGAGCAAGCTATTGACAAATCAGGGAGTAAACCCGATTACTTGCTGTTGAAGGCAAAAATCCTCAGTAAATTAAATCGCTATAGCGAGGCGTATGAAACCCTAAAGGAATACCTTGTGTATTTCCCCAACAACACCGAAGCAAATTTAAACCTAGCAAGGTATGCTTATGAGGCAGGATACTATACCGATGCCCTACTGGCAATAGCCAAAATGCTCAAGTTTACTCCCGATAACATAGAACTTATTCTGCTTAGGGGAAAAATCTACCTAAAAACCGACCAACCCCGACAAGCAATTGTCGACTTTGAAAAAGCAATCAGCCAGAATTATTGCACTGCAGAGTCGTACCTGCTAAAAGGCTTAGCTCTGCTGCAAGCAGGCGAAAGGGAAGAGGCTTGTAAATGCTTCTCAATATCGGGCAGTTTGGGTAACATTGATGCTCAAGGTTTGCATTTTAACACCTGTAGAAAATAATAGCTATAAACATTCATCAACAATTAAAGAATTAACATCAAAAAAACTTGATAGTAATCAAAAGTTTGTTTAAAATTGTGTAAAATGAAAAAACATGGAAATAAAAGGTTCAGCAGTAAAAGCAACCCCTGACTTTGTAAAAGCCAACTTTATTAACCGCTACTCGGAATGGCTAAAGTCACTACCAAGCTCATCGCGTGAGATTATTGAAAAACCTATTTATGCAACAACATGGTATCCGTTAATTGAATCGGTAATCATACCTACACAAAAAGTAGCCGATTTGTTTTACAATGGCGATTACAATAAGGCAGCACGTGAAATTGGAAGGTATAGCGCCGATATAGCCCTAAAAGGCATATACAAAATATTTGTCAGGATAAGTTCACCACAGTTTGTATTAAGTAGAGCATCAAGTATATTTTCCACTTACTACCAACCTGCCGACATTAAAGTGGTGGAAAGTTCCGATAAAAAAGCAGTGCTTCAGCTTGAAAAATTCCATGTCGACGAAAAACTCATAATGGAGCGAATTGCAGGCTGGATTGAGCATACCCTTGAAATCACACTTAAATCACCCTTGAAGGTCGATGTTGAGCAAATTGTAAACGGGAAAAACCTTACCGCTCGGATAACTGCCATGTGGCAATAGCTACAATAGTTATTGAATGAAACCTGATAATTGCTATATTTACAAAAAAAATAGCAATTATGCTGGGATTGGCAGCTAAAAGCTTGGTTCCGGTTCGCAAGGAACCCAATGAAACCACTGAGATGGTTAACCAACTACTTTTTGGCGAAAAGGTTACAATTCTTGAGAATTTTAAGCAATGGTATAGAATTGAAAGCACCCTTGACAGCTACCCGGGATGGGTGGACTCCAGGCTAATTGATATTGTAGCAGACACTAGCAGCGAAAAGGAACTTACCAACTTTTCGGTTCTCTCATCACTGGCCGAGGCCATAAAGGTAGATGATAACTCAAGGTATTTACTTAGTCCGGGATCGATTCTTTACGGATATTCTGGAAAAAAATTCCACTTAAACGGCTCAAATTTTGAACTTACTGCTAATATTCCCTCTCTGCCCACTAATCCTTTGGATCATATAATCAAAACCGCCCAAGCATTTATAAACACCCCGTACCTATGGGGCGGCAAATCGATTTTCGGCATCGATTGTTCTGGCCTGGTTCAGGTTTGCTTCAGAACTGCCGGGGTATTCCTCCCACGCGATGCGTGGCAACAGGTTCAAAACGGCCAAACTGTTGAGTTTGTTGACCATGCCCAACCCGGCGATATTGCTTTCTTCGATAACGAAGAGGGACGTATAATCCATGTTGGTATTCTAATCAATCCCAATGAAATAGTACATAGCTCCGGTTACGTTCGAATTGATAAATTTGACCATCAAGGGATTTACAACTCACAACTGGGCATATACACCCACAAGCTTAGGATAATTAAACGCGTACTATAAGCCATAACGGATTGAAAGTCAATTGACTGGTGAGCCAAACGAAAGGAATCTGAAAGACTGTAATCCAATTGATTCCAATGCATTCTCTATGCAAGTCTGCATAATTATAGTTTTGCTTGACATTAAAACATATTTTTGGTATCTTTCAAAATCCGTTCAAAACTCAACCGTATGCTAAAACACCAACTTTTGATAGCTATTGCCATTATTGCATTTGCAATTTGGGTTGCTCTTAGAAAACGCGATCAAAAAAAATCGGACAACGACGAGAATCCTGAAAATGAATAGTTTAGCATGTACACCTACGAGTACCCCCGAATGCTTGTCACGGTCGATGCCGTAATTTTCAAGGTCGATATAAACTTTAAGCCAACACACCTTCTACTCATTGAACGTGGCAACGAACCCTACAAAGGGCATTTTGCTTTACCTGGAGGCTTCCCCGAAATTAAGGAGCTACTAGCTGATGCCGCAGCTCGTGAGCTATTTGAGGAAACCGGGATTGTAGGGGTTGAGCTAAAACAGATTGGTGCATTCGATGATATTGATAGAGACCCACGCGATAGAAACATTGCCATTGCCTTTTGGGGAGTGGTAAGCGATGATAAAATTAATCCGACTGCTGGCGATGACGCTGCAAAAGCCCAATGGTTCCCGCTTGATAATCTTCCCCCGCTGGCATTCGACCATTCAAAAATAGTTAAGGCAGCGCTTGGCTGCCTTAAGAGAAGTTTTTCAGAACAGTAAACTGCCTAAACTATCATTCCGGCACCTACTGTTACATTAGTGGCTTCATCAATAAGTATCAAACTTCCTGTAACACGGTTCTGGCGGTACGAGTCGTAAAACAATGGTTTGGTTGTGCGAATGGTAATGCAAGCAATATCGTTCATCCCTACCGATTTGTCGTCATAATCCTTTTCCAGCGTGTTGATGTTTACCTTGTACTTCACCTCCTTGACCATGCAGCGCAAATCGTTAGTGGTGTGCTTCAGGGCATACTTACCACCGGGAACCATGGGTTTATCGCCTAACCAGCATATCATTAGTTCAATATCCTGCCCCTGCTTAATGCCATTCTCCTCAGGAATAATCATACACCCTCTGGATACGTCCAAATCGTCCTCCAAAATAATGGTTCCGGATTGCGGAGCGGTAATTGAATCAAGGTGATCAGTCCAAAAATCGATACCCTTGATGGTAGTGGTAAAGCCCGAGGGCAAAACTTTTACCCTATCGCCAACCCTAAATGTACCACTTGCCATACGACCGGCATAACCCCTGTAATCGTGGAACTCAATGGACTGTGGACGAATAACATACTGAACAGGGAATCGAGCATCGAGCTGATTATAATCATTTGAAATATACAGGTTCTCAAGCAGGTACATCAGTGTAGGGCCTTGATACCAATCCATATTCTTGGAACGGTCAACCACATTATCGCCCAGAAGAGCGCTAATGGGAATGAATCGGACATCGTGCAAATCGAGATGCGTTGCAAATTCATGGAACTTCTGCTGAATACTATCAAAAACATCCTGCTTAAAATCAACTAAATCCATTTTATTCACGCATACTATCACGTGAGGAATACGGAGAAGGGAGGCAATGTAAGCATGACGGATGGTTTGTTCAATCACGCCATGGCGGGCATCAACCAGGATAACAGCTGCATTTGCAGTTGAGGCACCGGTTACCATATTGCGGGTATACTGTACGTGCCCCGGAGTATCGGCAATAATGAACTTGCGCTTGGGGGTATGGAAATAACGGTATGCCACATCAATGGTTATACCCTGCTCGCGCTCGGCGCGCAGACCATCGGTTAGTAAGGCAAGGTTGATATACTCTTCGCCTTTCTTTATACTTGCCCGTTCAATTGCTTCCAGCTGATCCTGAAAGATTGCCTTTGAATCGTATAGTAGTCGTCCAATCAGAGTGCTTTTGCCATCGTCAACACTGCCAGCAGTAGTAAACCGCAAAAGCTCCATATCTAGGTATGAACGTTCAATTACTTTATCTTCCATTGGAAAATGATTTAAAAACTAAAAATAACCTTCAATTTTGCGATCCTCCATGGCTGCCTCGGAGCGTTTATCGTCAGCACGACCGCCACGTTCAGTTACGCGCGTTGCAGCCACCTCACGAATTATATCCTCAACGCTACTCGCAACCGACTCAATAGCACCTGTGCAAGTGGCATCGCCAATGGTACGGAAACGAACAATCCGTTTCTCGGCTTTTTCGGTATCCTTCATCTTTAAGAAGGGAGTTTTGGCATAAAGCACACCATCGCGCTCAAAAACCTCACGTTCGTGCGAGAAGTATAGCGAGGGTAAAGCAATATTTTCCATTAGTATATATTGCCAAACATCCATCTCGGTCCAGTTGCTAATTGGGAATACCCTAAAATGCTCACCCATATTCTTGCGACCATTAAAAAGGTTCCAGAGCTCAGGGCGTTGGTTTTTGGGATCCCACTGGCCAAACTCATCGCGATGCGAGAAGAAACGCTCCTTAGCCCTTGCCTTTTCCTCATCGCGACGCCCACCTCCCATGGCACAATCAATTTTTAGCTCCTCAATGGCATCGAGCAGGGTAACGGTTTGCAACTTGTTTCGGCTTGCATTGTAACCGGTTTCCTCCACTACCCTACCCTTATCAATGGAGTCCTGCACGTATCTTACAATTAGCTGCACTCCGGTTTCCTGTACCAGCCAATCCCGAAAATCGAGTGTTTCCTGAAAGTTATGGCCGGTATCGATGTGCATTAGGGGGAAGGGAACCTTTGCAGGATAAAAAGCCTTACGGGCTAGATGAAACATCACTATGGAATCCTTTCCGCCGCTGAAAAGCATCACAGGGTTTTCAAACTGCGAAACCACCTCGCGAATAACAAACACTCCTTCCGATTCAAGTTCGCGTAAGTGGTTAATAGGCACTTTATTACTCATATCAAAATCCTTTTAATTACTTCAATTTTAGCAACTTGAGAAATTACATCGGGTAGCCCTTTACATGCTTGCCGACTTGGTGTTTTTCCCTGAACAATATTCCTATAGCCTTCCAATTGCCTCTATCACTTTCAACACCCTATAAGCATGGCAAAGATACACCATAGGGTAGTATGAAATGATTGTTATTTATCAACCCATCGCAGGAAATGGTCGTAGAGAATGTCAGCAGCTACACCTTCACTTAATTCGGCAGTATTTAAGCGCAAGCTGGGTTTCATAGGTGCCTCGTAGCTATCGGATATCCCGGTGAAGTTTGGAAGCGAACCATTAATTGCTTTGCTGTAGTTTCCCTTGATATCACGCGACTGACAAACCTCTACTGGGGCATCGGTAAATACCTCAAAGAAGTTTTTTGGGCCAACAATTGACCTTGCCATTTCGCGCATGGATATCAGTGGTGAAACAAAACAACAGATGGTTACAACTCCCTGTGAATTAAGTAATGCTGCCATATTGGCCACCCTACGTATGTTCTCCGTTCTATCGGCTGGGCTGAATCCCAAATCGCTACATAAACCCTTTCGAACCTCATCGCCATCGAGCAGCACCACAGGAATTTTAAGCTGGCTAATACGGCCTTGTAGTGCTTTCCCTAGTGTTGTTTTTCCTGAAGCGGGTAACCCAGTTATCCAGACTGTGATAGGATGCTTATAACTCATGAAAACTACCTCATATCAATAACTTCAACCCCTTTGTGCTTTTCCACATCAAATTTGAACCGATCGTCACGTAAAGGAACGTTTGATTTGAAGTTTTTAATTTGAATGATGTAGTTATTGCCATCCTTACCCTGGTACCGAATAAGGTATGGTTCAAGGGTGTTTGCATCGAACTGCAACTTAACCGATGAGTAAGGTAAATTCAGGTCGCGTGGGAAAAAATCAACCTCATGCAAAACCCTGTTCTTTGATTTCTGCTGCCCGATATACTTATACTTGAAGTTCTTGTCGTAATCCTTAAAAAGCTTCATTGGATCGTCCAAAAAGCTATTCTCCTTAATATTCATCTTTGAAATGGTAACCTCTTTTGCCTCCTTAATGTATTGCCATTTGGTTTGACCATCGGAAAATACTTCCATGCCCATTAGGTCAAGGTAAAACATTTTACCCTTAGCCAGTATCTTGCCCTGATGGGTATCGGTAATGCGTTCCTGGAGGTTTTCAAGTGTAAAGCTAAATGTTGCGGAAAGCGATTTAATTTCCTGCATTTTGTTACTAAAACTCCTAACAATTCCATCGGGGTTTACCTCTTGACTAAAGAGAGTAAGCGACGATGAAATAAACAGCAAACTCAGAATTTGTTTCATTGATAAAAGAATTTATTCGTGCAAAAATACAAAATTAGAAACTAATCTACGGATAAAGTGTTCAAAATACGTTCCAAAGACATCTCGTCAACAATTAAAACCTGTCGGGGTTTGCCACCGTCGGCAGGGCCAACAATTCCTGCAGCCTCCAGCTGATCCATAATGCGTCCGGCACGGTTATACCCAATGGAAAATTTACGTTGGATAAGGGATGTTGAACCCGACTGGGTTTGCACCACAAGGCGAGCGGCATCCTCAAACAGTTCATCACGCTTCCGCAGGTCTACATCAACTGGGCCATCCTGACCCTCAGGAACATACTCGGGTAACTCATAGGCATGAGGGTATCCGGGCTGGTTACCTATAAAATCGGTAATCCTCTCAATTTCAGGAATATCAACAAAGGCACATTGCACCCTAACCAAATCGCTTCCGGCAGACACTAACATATCGCCGCGGCCTATTAGGTTATTTGCACCTGGCGTATCGAGAATGGTTCGTGAATCGACCATTGACGACACCCTGAAAGCAATACGTGCCGGGAAGTTTGCCTTAATAACACCCGTAATGATATTGGTTGATGGACGTTGTGTAGCAATGATTAGGTGAATACCTATGGCGCGTGCCTTTTGGGCAAGGCGCCCAAGGGGCATCTCAATTTCACGCCCCGCTGTCATAATTAAATCGGCAAACTCATCAATAATAACCACTATGTAAGGCAAATACCTATGGCCATTATTGGGATTGAGCCTGCGAGCCACAAACTTCTGATTATACTCCTTTATTGTTCGAACCTTAGCCAGGTTTAGAAGCTTATACCGATCCTCCATCTCAACGCTTAGCGAGTTCAGAGTGTAAATAACCTTTTGGGTATCGGTAATAATGGCCTCAGGAGAATCGGGTAGCTTGGCCAGGAAATGGCGTTCGAGCTTGTTGTAAAGGGTTAACTCTACCATCTTGGGGTCAACAAGAACGAACTTTATTTCAGCTGGATGCTTCTTGTAAAGTAACGACGTGATAATTGCGTTAAGACCTACCGATTTTCCCTGCCCGGTTGCACCTGCAACAAGCAGGTGGGGCAGTTTGGTAAGATCCAGCATAAAAATCTCGTTCGAAATGGTTTTACCCAATGCTATTGCCAAATCGTATTTACACTCCTGGAACTTTTGCGACTTGATAATTGAGTGCATTGACACCACCTCGGGGTTTTGGTTGGGCACCTCAATGCCTATTGTTCCCTTTCCGGGAATTGGGGCTATTATTCGTATTCCCAATGCCGAAAGGCTAAGCGCAATATCATCCTCTAAACTTTTAATCTTGCTGATCCTAACACCTGGGGCAGGAACAATCTCGTAAAGAGTAACAGTTGGGCCAATGGTAGCCTTAATCTTATCTATCTGAATTTTATAGTGCGAAAGGGTTTCTACAATCTTGTTCTTGTTTTCAACCAGCATTTCATTGGTTACTGGCGATTCAGTATTCTTGTAATCCTCCAGCAGCTCAATTAAAGGTTTTTGATAGTTTGAAAGTTCAAGCGTGGGATCGTAAAGTTCCTGTTCGTTAATATCGGATATGGCTAGCTCTTTCTCCTCGTTTCGCTCTATGGTAAAGTTATCCTCAATGGTTGCTTCAGTTACAGTTTTAGTCTCCCTACCATCGTATTCATCCTGTATGTCCGGGTCAAGTTCATCATCTAAGTTGTCAATCTCATCTGTATCATCAAATTCATCAACCTTGTCTTTTATCCTTTCATTTGAGATATCAACAGGAACAACTACCGCTGCCGCCTGCTTTACTTCATCTTCGCCATGCTTTTCGGATTGAGATTTTTTTTGTTTGCCCTTAACCACAATATTTTTCAAAGAGTTGAATAGGAAGTTGGTGCCACTCTGAAAGTGATAAAGCGATTTAGGCATTACGTATATGATATAGGCAATAAGTGCTATTAGAACCAGAAAGGCCGCTCCAACCTTACCTATGACTGTCGATAACCAT